>JBDSAB010000096.1:0-5170 GCA_039922395.1 Caldimonas sp. | reverse complement strand
TCTTGTCGCGCAGGTTCAAGCCGACCAGCGTGTTGTGGACCAGCAGCAGCCCTTCCTGCAGCGGGGCGCCGACGTGGTCGGTGAACTCGACCGGCGCCGCGCCGGTCCCGCCCTCCGCGCCGTCGACGACGATGAAGTCGGGCGTGATGCCGGTCTCGAGCATCGCCTTCGCGATCGCGAACCATTCCCATGGGTGGCCGATGCAGAGCTTGAAACCGGTCGGCTTGCCGCCCGACAAGCCGCGCAGGCGCTCGATGAAATGCATCATCTCGATCGGTGTTGAGAACGCGCTGTGACTGGCTGGCGACACGCAGTCGACCCACGGCAGCACGCCGCGCGCCGCCGCGATCTCGAGTGTGACCTTCGGTCCGGGTAGCACGCCGCCGTGGCCGGGCTTCGCGCCCTGCGACAGCTTCACCTCGATCATCTTGACCTGCGGCTGGACCGCGTTGGCGCAGAAGCGCTCCTCGTTGAACGCGCCCTTCTCGTCGCAGCAGCCGAAGTAGCCGGAGCCGATCTCCCAGATCAGGTCGCCGCCGTTCTCGCGGTGGTACCGGCTGATCGAGCCTTCGCCGGTATCGTGCGCGAAGTTGCCGCGCCGGGCGCCGGCGTTGAGGGCCAGGATCGCGTTCGCGCTCAGCGAACCAAAGCTCATCGCCGAGATGTTGAACAGGCTCGCGCTGTACGGCTGCGCGCGGCCGGCGCCGATCAGCACGCGGAAATCGTGCGTCGCCAAGGTGGTCGGCAGCAGCGAATGGTTGATCCATTCGTAGCCGACCGCGCCGACGTTCATCTGGGTGCCGAACGGCCGCTTGTCCGAAGCGCCCTTGCTGCGCTGGTAGACCAGCGAGCGTTGCTGGCGCGAGAACGGCTCGGCCTCGCTGTCGCTCTCGATGAAGTACTGGCGGATCTCCGGCCGGATGAACTCGAGCAGGAAGCGCAGATGGCCGATCACCGGGTAGTTGCGCAGCACCGAGTGCTGCGTCTGCCAGACGTCGCGCACGCCGAGCAGGACCAGCACGAGGAACAGCACGACGAGCCCCACGCTCGTGCCCATCCGGTGCCAGGCCGCCAGGCTCGCGATCAGACCGATCGCGCACAGGGCCCACACGCTGTAGCGGATCGGAAAGTGGTCATCGAGCCGGCTCAGCCACTTGAACATGCACGCCTCCCGTTGCGTGGCCGGAATGGTAGACCGCCGTCCATGGCGCTGAGGCGGGGTTTGCGTGATGGATCGCCGGCCATTCAGAGGCTTCGATCCGCGTTCGGCCATCGAGCGACGCCTCACTTTCCGCGCCGCGTCGGGAAGCCGAAGAGCTATAGAGCTCTTGACCGCTTCCGAAACCACCGCCTAGACTCGCCGCGATGCAGGCATCGTCGACCGCGGTCCTCGCGCGCTTCGAGGGCAGTCAGCCCGGCGCACCGAAGCATCTGCGCCTGCGCGCCGCGATCATCGATGCGGTCCACGCCGGCGAACTGCCGGCCGGCACCAAGATCAGCGGCGAGCGCGAGCTCAGCGCCGCGCTCGGCCTGAGCCTCGGCACCACGCAGAAGGCGCTCGGCCGGCTCGTCGATGACGGCTTCCTCGTCCGGCGCCACGGCCACGGCACCTTCGTCGGCAGCGCGCGGCGGCCGGTTCCCGGCTCGTGGCATTTCCGCTTTCTCGCCGACGACGGCACGAGCGAGCTGCCGGTGTTCACGACGATCGTCGAGCGCCGCCTCGAAACCGGCACCGGACCGTGGTCGAGCGCGCTCGGACCCGACGCAAAGGGGTACGTGATGCTGCTGCGCCGCCTCGAGGTCGACGGCCGCTTCGACTGCGCGAGCCGCATCTACCTC
Source organism: Caldimonas sp. (assembly GCA_039922395.1). Taxonomy (GTDB): domain Bacteria; phylum Pseudomonadota; class Gammaproteobacteria; order Burkholderiales; family Burkholderiaceae_C; genus Schlegelella_A. The sequence continues at coordinate 3,331 of JBDSAB010000096.1, read as the reverse complement.
GGCGCGACCCGCTTCGGGCGTTTGCTGCGGATGGCCGAGAGGCGCCTCGCCGACGCCAACCTGAAGGCGGTGCTCGAGAGCGCGTTCGCGGCGCCGACCCTGCGCTCAGACGGCGTCGCGCATGTCGTGGAGGCCTCGGCCGAGGACGCGAAGCTGCTGCGCATCGCACGCGGCTGCGGCATGCAGCTGCAGATCGTCGGCTATTCGTTCGGCAAGACGCCGATCACGTTCCAGCGCGTCTTCGTGCCGCCGACGCGGCATGGGCTGCGCCTCGAGTTCGCGCCGCCGGAGCCGACGGCCGAACGGCGCGCACCCGACGCTGCGGCGCCACGCCGCCGCGCATCGACCGCCCCTTTGCAGAGCCCGCCCCACCGATGATCCGCAATCCCCACGTCAGCAAGCTGCCGTACCCGCCCGAGGTGCTCGGCCACGTCCGCATCGAGGCCGATTCGCAGACCGTCGCGGGCTCGATGGCGACCGTGCGCATCACCTACACCGCCGGCAAGTTCGGCATCGACGACCAGGGCAGCCTGCGCTTCCTGCTTCGTTTCGCGAGCGATGCCGGCCGGCCGCAGTTCGACCGCCCGGGCGCACCGAACTACTGCACCGCAACTGCCTCCAACGGCACGAAGCTGTTGCTCGAGTACCACCCGCGCGGCGCGTTCCGGCCGTGGTTCAAGTCGATCCGCATCAACGTGATGCGCGAGGCGCTGCGCGAAGGTGACACCTTGACCCTGGTGCTCGGCGATCGCTCGCAGGGTGGTGCCGGCTGGCGCACGTCGACGATGCGCGAGGAGCGCTTCGAGGTGCGCGTGCAGGTCGACCCGTTCGGCACCGTCGTCTACGGCGACGTTGCCGGCAGCGCCGCGATCGACCTCATCCCCGGCGCGCCGCACGTCTGGAAAGCGGTGCTGCCGACCTTGCGCCGGGTCGACGAGCCGTTCGAGCTGTGCGTGCGCGCCGACGACGTTTGCGGCAACCCGGTCGCGCGGCTGGCCGGCGTGCTGACGTTCGATGCCGACGGCGCGATCAACGGCCTGCCGGCCCGCGTCGATGCCGACGGCCAGGCGACGGTGCGGCTCGCCGGCTTGATGGCGACCACGCCCGGAACGCTGCGGGTTCGCGTGCGCAACGCTGCCGGCGCCGTGCTCGCCGAGTCGAATCCGCTGGTCGTCGGCGCGGAGGTGGCGCAGTCGACCTGGTGGGGCGACTTTCACGCGCAGAGCGAGGAGACCATCGGCACCAACAGCGCACGCGGCTATTTCGAGTTCGCGCGCGACCAGGCGTTCTGCGATTTCGTCGGCCACCAGGGCAACGACTTCCAGATCTCGTCGCCGTTCTGGGCCGAGCTGAACCGGCTCTACGCCGAGTTCCATGCGCCGGGCCGCTTCGTCACGATTCCCGGCTACGAGTACTCGCCGGTCACCCACCTCGGCGGCGATCGCAACATCTTCTTCTTCGACGAAGGCCGGCCGATCCGGCGCAGCTCGCATGCGCTGGTCGAGGACCTGTCGGACGTCGACACCGACTGCAACCACGTGCTCGACCTGTTCAAGGCGCTGCACCGCCACGGCGAACGCGCACTGGCCTTCGCGCACGTCGGCGGCCGCTATGCCGACCTGCACGCCGGCCACGACGTCGCGATCGAGCGCTCGGTCGAAGTCCATTCGTCGTGGGGCACGTTCGAATGGCTGCTCTTCGATGCGTTCGAGCTCGGTTACCGGGTCGGCGTGGTCTGCAACTCCGACGACCACAAAGGTCGGCCCGGCGCGAGCCATCCGGGCGCCTCGATCTTTGGCGCGTATGGCGGCCTGAGCTGCCTCTATCTCGACGCGCTGAGTCGCGATGCGATCTGGCGCTGCATGCAGGCGCGCCACCACTACGGCACGACCGGCGACCGCCTCCATCTGGCGGTCGACGCCGCGTTCGACGGCGCGGCGTTCCGATACGCGGTCGACCCGCACCTTGATGCGGCCGCGGTGCCAGAAGCGGTGCAGAGCGCGATGATGGGCGACATCGTGCGCATCGAGCACGGGCGGGCCACGATCCGCGTCGTCGTCGACGCCGGTGCGCCGATCGAGCGCATCGACCTGCGTTGCGGGCCGCGCACGCTCGAGACGATCCGGCCGTACGCGCCAGCCGACGTGGGCCGGCGCATCCGCGTGATCTGGGAAGGCGCCGAGTACCGCGGGCGCGGGCGGATGACGACCTGGGACGGCTCCCTCGAGATCTCGGGCAATGCGATCCGCACGTTCGAACCGATCAACTTCTGGCATCTCGACAAACGGCTCGAGCGCAAGGCGCCGAACGTGCTGGCGTGGGAATCGGTGACGACCGGCAACTTCGCCGGCGCGGACATCCTGCTCGAGGCGGCCGAGGGCGGCGAGCTGCGCATCGACACGCCCCACCTCAAGACGACGGTCGCACTGGACGACATCGGCTTCGACGACACCGTGTTCGAGGCCGGCGGCCTGGCACGCCAGGTGCGTGTCTTCCGCCTGCCCGACGCGAACCCGCACCGCCGCATCGAGTTCGAGCGCACGGTCGACGTCGCCGCCAGCGGCGACACGCCGATCTACGCGCGCGTGACGCTCGAGAACGGGCATCAGGCCTGGTCGAGCCCGATCTACCTGTTCCGCCAACCGTGACCGAGGTGACGGCCTGCATCGCCGTGCCGGCGCGCTGCCAAGGAGAAACCGCGAGATGAAACTGCTCCCGATCCTGCTCACCGCGGCAGCGACCTGCCTCGCCTCGTTGAACGCCGTGGCCCAGCCTTATCCGTCGAAGCCGATCCGCCTGCTGGTGCCGCTCGCGGCCGGCAGCACCGCCGACATCCTGTCGCGCACGATCGGCGCCGAGCTGCAGCGCGAGTTCGGCCAGACCGTCGTCGTCGAGAACAAGCCCGGCGCCGGCGGCACGCTCGCGATGGCCGAGCTGGCGCGTGCTGCGCCCGACGGCCTGACGATCGCGTTCGCGTCGCAAGGGACGCTGGTCTTCAACGCGGCGCTCTATGCGAAGCCGGGCTACGACTCGCTGAAGGACTTCGCGCCCATCATCCTGGTCGGCGGCGTCTCGAACGTGATGATCGTCCCGCCGACCAGCGCCGCGACATCGGCCGCCGACGTGATCGCGCAGGCCAAGCGTCAGCCCGGCGCGTTGACGTTCTCGTCGGGCGGGAGCGGCACCAGCCATCACCTGTCGGGTGTGCTGTTCGGGCAGTTGACCGGCACCGATCTCCTGCACGTGCCGTACAAGGGCGCGCCGCAGGGCATCTTCGCGGTGATGAGCGGCGAGGTCAGCATGGGTTTCTTCAACACGCCGACCGTGATCT
>JBDSAB010000095.1:0-21679 GCA_039922395.1 Caldimonas sp. | reverse complement strand
ATGGCATGCGGCGGGCTGGCCGGCGCCGCGGCTGCACTGGTCTACGCTGTGCACTGCACGGAGATGGCCGTCCCATTTCTGGCGACCTGGTATGTCCTGGGCATTTTCGTGCCGGCGGCTATTGGGTTCGTGGGGGGGCCTCGACTGTTGCGATGGGCATAGCCCTCGACGTTCCGGCGGGCTGTGACTCTCGCCTGTGCGGCCAGGCCGGGTGCAAAGTCATCCTTCCATCGGCCAACGCGAAACACGATGCCGCATATCGATCCCCTTCCCCGGGAAGCCAAGCCCGCAATTCCGTCAGCGCTTCGAGCACCAACAGAACATGCGGGGCTTCGTTCCGAATAGCATCCTGAGCACGCAACGCCGGCCGGTGATCGCGCGGGCCTTCATGGACCTGAACAAGGCAGTCCTCTACAAAGGGACCGTTCCCGGGGAACTGAAGATGCTCGTCAGTCTGGTGACGCCAGGCCAGGGGCTGCCGGCATTGCCGGGCCCACATGACCAACTTCGCGAGCATCGACACGATTGCGACGACCCTCGAGTATCGAGCCGTCGACGTCGCGCAACGAGCGATCGGCACCGTGGGCCAACTCGCAGCGCGGCTCAAGCAGGATTCGGTTTGGAGGTAGGTGAGGGGTACACTTTCACTTGGCCCCTGGAGGCCGCGTCACCAATGGCACCATGGATGACTCCGGCTCCGCCAGGGACAACAGACAACACGGGGCATCGCGCCCCGTTTCCGTTCTGCCCTCCAACCACGGTGTTGAACGACCGACTGCAATCAGTCTTCAGGTGCTGGCGGCTCAGCACGCCATCGGTTGTCCACCGTAGAAGGTTCTGGGCACTCCTAGCGGGGATGACAGGGGAGGGCGTCCACCAGGTGCGGCGGGGGTAGTCGCTTGATCAGGTTCGACCCAAGAGCCTTCAGCACATCACCCGCTGCTCACGTTCACCATTGCGGTCACAGTGGTAGAACGATCCTGGATCGGACCCGCTCGGGCCTGCGCAGGCGGCCAGCAGCGCGGCGGCCGCGGCCAGCAGACATACCGATCGGGCCATGCGCGTCATCGTCGCGACCTTTGCCATCGCCGTGAAGCCCGCAGTGTTGCAGAAGATGTTCGGCTTCGGGTTGAGGCAGCAGCAAGCAGCCCTTGTCGACGAATGAGATCGCACCGTGAGCGCACCGTGTGCCCACAATATTCGCATGTCTGTCCGTCTACCTAGCATGGACGCCCTAGCCGGCCCGCCGTCGCCAGCCCGTTTGAACATGCCAGCCGACGCCCCGCGCCTCGCCGACATCGTTGCGCGCGAGCGCTCGCGGCTGGGCAACTTCATTCGCGGCCAAGTGCGCATTGCCTCCGACCGACTCTGCCAACCTGATCGCCTCAACCCTGAATTTTTCCATGTACTGCCGGTTCGGCACCGACTCCTTCTTGCTCATGTCGTTCTCCGCTCATCAGAACATTACCAACTTCTGATGCGCCTGTGGCTCCGTGGCCCCTAGGCCCGATCGTCACGCCTGGGCTTTGCTTGACGCCATCGGACCTTCGACCCGTTTTCATGTCCTCGAGACCAGCGTGGAGCGGTCCGCAGGCGCCTTCCGGCCGCCGCCAACCTGCTATCTCAAACCAAGCGGACACTCACCGGCTGCCCGCTGAGCACGCGAACGACTCGGTCTCGGAGGTCGCTACGACGACGCAGTCCCGCCCGCGCTGCTTTGCCTGGTAGAGCGCAGCATCCGCGCGCATCACCAGGATCGATGGTTCCTCGGTCGGCATGCGCCACTGGGCGATGCCGATGCTGGCTGTAAGGCGCTGCGTCACGTCCTCGATCCGTGGCGCCGGGCTTGCCAGCGATGTGCGCAAACGGTCGGCGACAGGCAGTGCGGTCTCGACCGTCGCACCCGGCATCAGGACCAAGAACTCCTCGCCGCCGAACCGACCGACTGCGTCGACCTCGCGCAACTCGGCCTTGAGCGCTGCGGCGGTGTGCTTGAGCGCACGGTCGCCGGCCGCATGGCCGTGCCGATCGTTGATCTTCTTGAAGTGGTCGAGGTCGAGCATCGCGACAACGAACGGCTCACCGGTCCGCCGGCTGCGCTGCACTTGGGCGAGCAGCGCTTCTTCGATGGCCCGGCGGTTGAGCAGACCTGTCAGCCCGTCGTGGCGCGAGCGATAGCGAAGGTCGGTGAGGATGCGGCCCACCACGAGCCCGATCAGCGTCGCATGGAACGTCAAGGCGATCACCATGTAGGCGATGGCAGAGCCGACGTTGAGGGCGCTGTCGGCAACCATCTCCGTCGCGACCGACGGCGGATGCCACAGCGCGCGCAAGCCCCGCAGAGCGAACCCCGCGGCTGCCGCCATCAGTGGCATGGCCAGCAACCAGGTGTTGCGACGGCGCAAGACGTCGCGACCGTATCGGTATAGATCGATCGCAATGGTGACGGCGATTCCCGCCAGCACTGCAGAGTTGACGCTCACGCGCAGTGCCCCGTTGGCCGCCGACAAGCCGAGCCACGACGCGACCAGCACGATGACGAGCGCAAGAGCGTGCGCCCCGGTCGGCAACGGAGCATCGACGAAGAGGCGAACTCCACGGTGCAACGCGAGCATGGCAGCCACGCCCAAGAGGTTTCCGAGAGCTCGCTGATACTCCGCGGCCAGCATCACGTCCTCGCGCAGGGCCACGATGAGCGCCAGGAAGCTGAGGGTACTGAGCCCTGCGAACGCCGACCAATGCAGCGCAGCCCGGCGCACATCGCCGATGACCCATGACCCGAGGAGCCAGATCCCGCAGAACACGCCTTGCATCAGCGCGTTCATCGCGAATGCGATGTCGGTGGGGGACAAGTGGGCAAGCATCGTCTGCGTCTAGGCCGCGGTCGTCGGTGACTTCATCCGACGCTCAAGCACGCCTAAACCTGGTTGGGCCGAGCAGCTTGTGCCCCATGTGATCGTGCGCGTCGGCCGGCGAGCCAGGGGCCGAGCAGCGCAATCGCTCGCTCCACTTCGCGTTCCGAGATCGCGAACGACAAGCGGATGAAGCCGTGACCCCGGACCGGGTCGAAATCGATGCCCGGTGCGATCGCGATTCCGGTCTCTTCGAGCAACTGCTTGCAGAACCCGAGACTGTCGTCGGTCAGGTGGCCGACGTCCACGTAAAGGTAAAACGCGCCTTCCGGAGGGGCCATCCCGGTCAGCCCCATGGTCGGCAGCGCTTCGAGGAGACGAGCACGGTTGGCGGCATACGTGCCGACCGAGCGCTTGAGCTGCCCGAGGTCGTCGAAGGCCGCCAGTGCCGCGTGCTGCGCGATCGCCGGCGGCGTCAGGAAGAAGTTGATCAGGTGGCTGTGCAGCGCCGCGATGCAAGAGACGGGGGCAACGAGCCAGCCGATCCGCCAGCCCGGCATCCGGAACAGCTTCGAGAAGCTGTTGATCACGACCGCTTCCTCCGGCTCGACCTCCAGCGCCGTGACGACGGGCCGGCCGTAGCCAATGCCATGGTAGATCTCGTCCGATACGAGGCGCGTGCCGCGGCGTCGGCATTCGGCGGCGAGCGCGCCGAGTTCGGCCGCACCGAGCACGCTGCCCGTCGGGTTGGCCGGGCTGGCGGCAAGCAGACCGTGCAGGGGTTCGCTCGCCGGCGGCAGCAGCGCCGGCGAGAGTCGAAAGCCGTGCTCCGGCCCGCAGTCGATCTCGACGGGAACCCGCCCGAGCGCGCGCAGCGCATTGCGGTACGCCGGATACCCCGGGCGGGCGAGCCCGACGCGGTCGCCGGCAGCGAAGAGCGCGGTGAAGGTCGCGACAAGCCCGGCGCTCGCGCCCGTCGTCAGCAGGATGCGCTCGGGCGCGACCTCGATGCCATGCTCGTCCCGGTAGTGCAGGGCGATTCGCTCGCGCAGTGCCGCCGACTCCCAGTACCCAGCCGGCCCGTCGACGCGCCCCTCGACGTGGGCGCGCGCGGCCTCGAGCGCGGCCGGCGAAGCGCCTTCGCTCGGCTGTCCGAAATGCATCGGGATGACCTCGAGGCCATGCCGTGCGCGCTGCGCCGCCTGCGCGCCGATCTGGCCGGCGTAGAAGGGCGGGATCGAGACGCCGCGCATGGTCAAGGCTTCCTCATGTGAAGTTGTCGGCTCATTGGAACGTCAAATGGCGAGGTCATGCGGACCGCGAGTATCGTGGACACGTTGCCATCAACCGCAGGGAGCATCCATGTCGGCCGAGTCGCGCGCTGTCACACATCAAGCGATGGAAGTTCGCCATCGCGACGAGTTGGAATGGGAGACCATTCGCTGGCCCGGCGAAACCGGCAAGATGATGTTCCATCCTCGACCGGAGCGGCCCACCGAGCCCAACGCCGGGATTCTCAAGCTTGAGCCAGGCGCACACCACCCGCTGCACAAACACGACTTCGCCCAGGTCTGGTACGTGCTCGAAGGAACATTCAAGATTGGCCCTCATGAGTGCGGCCCGGGGAGCATGATCTTTCACCCGGATCCGCACTGCGAGGACGAGTTTCGCACCGAGACTGGCGGGGAGATCCTCATCGTCCAGTACCCTGGGCCGAGCACCGGCGGCCGGCCGATCTACGACGATCGGTTCAACCTGAAGGAACGCAGGACGGTCTCGTCGGAGAGGACCGATCGCTAGCGTCCGAAGCTGTTGCAGAACGCCTTTATGGAGACGTCACCCCAAGGCGGCACGACATGACCCGGACCGGCAACTACCCGAGCCTCTTCACCGAGCCGGCCGATTTGCGTCTGCGCCGATTCGCCGACATGCGGGGCCTTTACCCCACGCGCGTGATCCGCTGCGGGCCCGAGCCGCGGTCGCTCGCTCCGGGGCCGCAGATCGAGGTCGTCTACGCCGCCGAAGGGCGTCGCTTCGGCATCGACGATTTCATCCGGCGCTATCCGGCTACAGGCCTGCTGATCCTGCATCGCGGCCAGATCGTCTGCGAGCGCCATGCTGCCGGTCACACGCCCGAGACGCGGTGGATCTCGTTCTCGATGGCCAAGTCGGTCACGTCGACGCTGCTTGGCGTGGCGCGGCAGGACGGACTGATCGAGAGCCTCGACGACCCGGTCGTGCGGACGGTGCCGCGACTGCGCGGCTCGGCCTACGACGGCGTGCGCATCCGTGACGTGCTGCAGATGAGCACGGGTGTCGGCTGGGTCGAGACGTATCTCGACCCGGAATCCGACCGGCGCAAGCTCATGGCGCTCCAGGTCCAGGAGCGTCCCGGCGCCGTGCTCGACTACCTTGCACGTCTACCGCGCGTCGCCGAACCCGGCACACGCTTCAACTACAACACCGCCGAGACCTTCCTGCTCGGCGCCATCCTCGCAGGCGCCGTCGGCCGGCCGCTCTCGGACTATCTCTCCGAAAGGATCTGGCGGCCCTGCGGGATGGAGTCCGATGCCTATTGGCAGCTCGAATCGGACGGCGGACAGGAGTTCGCGGGCAGTGGCCTCAGCGCGACATTGCGCGACTACGGGCGCTTCGGCCTGTTGGTGTTGGCCGACGGCGTTGTCGCCGGCCAGCGCCTGCTGCCCAACGGCTGGATGGCGGAGTCCACCGCGGTGGTGCCCGGCTCGCTGCTCGCGCCGCCCGGAGGACTGCCCGGGTATGAACCGCTCGGCTACGGCTATCAGTGGTGGACGTTCCCACAGCTCGCGCCTCGGCGCGTCTTCGGCGCGCTCGGCATCTTCGGCCAGCAGATCTGCATCGACGTCGATGCGGAAGTCGTCATCGTCGTGCACGGCGCGTGGCCGCAACCGGTGCACGACCCGAGCCGGCTGGAGAGCTACGCCTTCTTCGAAGCGGTGACGGAGCTGCTGAGAACACGCTGACGACGGCCGCGCTGATGGACGAGCGACCGGATTTCCGTCGCCGATCAGGCCGACGCGTAGTGCACGTACGACTCGCGGATCAATCCGTCCTTGTCGAAGAACAGCACCTCGACGACATGCGTGCCCGTGATGCCCTCGTAGTGGATCGCGATGCTGTCGACGCCGCGCAGCACGTCGAGCACGCTGAACTTGATGTGGTCGAACACCTCGAAGCCCCTCTTCACGTACGACCGCAGCGCCGCCTTGCCTTGCACGGTGCCGCCGGGGTCATGGCTCAGCCGCGCAACCAACGGCGAGTGGAAGATCACGTCGTCGGCGTAGAAGGTCAGCACGCGATCGAGGTCCTTCGACTCGAACGCGGCAACCCAACGCTTCACATGGTCGGCCGTCTTCTCGATCGTCAGCATCGTTGTCTCCTCAGCCAGCGGGATCGAAGACCCGGAGAAACTCGCGCCGCGTCTTCGGCCCGTAGGTTCTGAAGTGCGGGTCGGGCTTCTCCAGGTAGGCCACGCGCTTCTGCGCGACCGAGTCGCGCGCGGTGTATCGCTTCACGTCGGTCGGCGTCAAGCCGTACACATTCGCGGCATTGAGGCCGAAGATCTTGGCCCGCAAGGTCGGCGTGATCTCGGGATAGCCATGCCGCTCGCGCAGCGCCGGCGAGATCTGGAACGTCCGGAAGGCCTGGATCTGGTCCTGCGGCGAGCCGTACCAGATCGAATCGGTGCCCCACAGCACGTTGCTCTCGCCGCAGGCTGCGATCAGCTTGCCCAGGGCGTGAGCGGCCTGTTCGGGGTCGCGCATCAGGAAGCGCCAGGTGCTGCCCAGCTCCGCGTAGACGTTGCTGTTCGGCCTGATCTGGTGTTGACGCAGCGACGTGATGAGCGTGTCGATGCCGTCGCGCGTCCCGCTCGGGTCATAGGCCTGTTCAGTCACCGTGCTGACAAAGCCCGAGTGATAGATCAGGAAGTTCACGTCCGGATAGCGCTTGGCGACGACGCCGATGTCGCTGCACTGGCTGTGCTCGTACGAGCGTGATCCGAAAGGCAGCCCCTTGTGGATGCAGATGTTCTTGACGCCCAGGGCACGTGCCTTCTCGATGAATCGAATGCCGACGTCGTCGTGGAGGAAATAGCCCTTTCCGTTCGGGCCGAACTGCGTGTAGGTCTTCCAGGCGCTGATGCGCCACTTCTCGTGCAGCTCATCCATGCCCTCGAGGTCCCCGGGCTGGTTCGGGTTGACGCGCCCATGCAGCAGCAGTCGGTGCGTGCCTTCCAGCTTGTCGACCAGTCTGCGGACTTCGTCGGCTGCCTGGATCGTGACCGGCTCGGCATCGCGGGCGGAGGGGACGAAGGACAGCACCATCACGTCGGTGTCGCTGTCCATGAAGACATCCTTGACAAAGACATCCGCGTTCTTCGAGTTGCCCTTCGGCGTGTCGATGAAGTGGCCCTGGACGTCGAGAATGAACTCGTTCTTGGCGGGTCCGATCTGCGCGCGCGCGAGCTGCATGTCCAGTGCGGCGTCGCCGTGCAGCTCGAAGAAGCCGCCCGTTATTCCGGCCGCGGCGTTGGCCGCGTTGAAGGCCAGCAGCGTGCCGGCCGCACCGCAGGACGAGGTCAGGAACGCGCGCTTGGAGCAGCCCAGCCGCCGGGCATTTGTTGCGGCGATCTCGTGCGCCAGGCGGTTGGCTTCGACATTCGCGGGCGAGAGCGGCTCCGGCGCGAACTCGCCGTTCGAAGTGCTGTCCAGCTTGATCGGAAGCCGCTTGCCTTCGGGGTCGCTGTCATGCATGGTGTTCCCCGGTCTGATCAAGAGAGATCGCCGACTCGGCAGCCGACTTCGCCATGCGCCTCTCGGATTCGACTGATCTCGGCGATTCTGCTCCGAGCCGCCGTGCCATGGGGAAGTCGCGCACCGGGCCCGTATCAGCAGGTCCGCGTGCTCTGCCGCAGATGCTGTGGCACCTCGCGCGCTACTAAGCCCCTGTCACCGGGATCTCTTGACGGAAGACGATCCGTTTCACCGGGACGCCGAAGTACGTCAGGTCCGGGCCTTCCACGACCTTCAGCACTCTCCACTGCCGGTTCGGCGTGAACAGCACTTCGCGCTCCCGTATGCCGAACGATGAAGCGAGGTCCAGCTGGCGGCCACTGAACGTGTCGTCGATGACGATCGTCTCGGGTTTGAATACCAGCGGGACCGTCGGTTCGGTGCTCGTGCTGACGAATCCAGTGTCGGTCATGATGGTGCCTACCTTGAACTGTTCGATGACGTCGGTCGGCAGTTCGGCGTTCAGATCACGGAAGGTCGTGCCGCGGTACTTGGGAAGCAGCTTCAGCGATCCCTCGAGCGGTTCGCCGCCGACTCTTTGTCCGGACCATGGCAGCGAGTAGAAGAGGCGCATCAAGCCGAGGGTGGACTCAGCGTCAGCCTTTCAGCGAGCAGCCGGCGCGCCCGTTTTGTGCAGTGAATCGAGCCACCGCTCAGCCGCGCACGGGTTTCAGTCGGTGGGTGCCGAACGATCGAGCAGGCCGGCCGACTTGAGATCGCGCCACAGCGCGGGTGGGACGGGCTGCTCGACGTCGGCCACGTTCGCCTCGATCTCCGCCGGCTTCACGGCACCGAGGACGACCGAGACGACCGCCGGATGCATCATCGCGAACTGCAGCGCGGCGCGCCGGATCGACGTCCGGTGGATGGCACAGATCGCCTCGACCTTGTGAACGCGCTCCATGATCTCGGACGGTGCCGCCGCATACTCGAATTTGGCGCCAGGCACGGCACCCGTCGCGAGGATGCCGGAATTGAACACCCCGGCCAGCATGACACCCATCCTCTTCTCGAGCGCCAGGGGCAGAAATTCGGTCAGCCCGTCCTGGATGAGCAGTGAGTAGCGCCCGGCCATCATCGCGACGTCGAAGTCGCCGGCGCGGGCGAACTTGACGCAGGTGTCGGCCTCGTTGATGCCGAACCCGATGGCGGCCACTGTCTTTTCGCTGCGCAGCTCGTCGAGCGCGCGATAGGCGCCGTCCATCGCTTCCTTGAAGCGGCGCCCCGCCTCGGCACCATGCGTCCAGACATCGCAGTCATGGATCAGCAGGATGTCGATAGAACTCAGTCCCGTGCGGAGCAGCGACTGCTCGACAGAGCGCATTGTTCCGTCGTACGAATAGTCGAAGCGCGGCGCATGTCCGTAGCCTCCGACAAACCCCGGCGAGTACACATCCTTGTTGCGCGGGGGCGGCTTCGCAAAGGGATCCATCACGCGGCCGATCTTGGTCGAGACGATGACGTCGCTTCGCTGGGCATGACGAAGCCCCGCGCCGACGCGAGATTCGGCAATGCCGTTGCCATAGTGCGGCGACGTGTCGAAGAGGCGGACGCCGCTCGCCAGAGCCTGTTCGACCGTCGCGATGCTGGTCCGCTCGTCGAGGATCTCGTAGATCTCGCCGAGTGGTGCTGTGCCCAGGCCGATGGCCGAGAAGGCGAGCTGCGTTCCATTGCGGGTCCTGAATGCGCGCGCTTTCATGAAGTCTCCTGAAGCGCGCCACTCATCCCTGAGGAATGTCTTCGTGGAGACAGAGGTAGTTCCCCTCCGGATCCTTGAACCAGGCCGCTTTCTCCGCGCCCAGCACGCACACGTGGTCGACCGTCTTCAGGCCGGGAAAATCGTAGTCCTCGAATCGGACACCGGCCTTTTTCAGCTGGGCAATGCTGGCCGCAATGTCGGCGACCTGGAAGCTGATGGCCGTGTGGTCGGCTTTCGTACCCTCCGGCTTCGGGAACAGCGCCAGGGTGCTGCCACCCACGGAGTAAACGAATTTTCCGTCGGGCTTGAAGCCTCCCGGCTTCAGCCCAAGGCTGCCTTCGTAGAAGGCTCGCGCTCGGGCCATGTCGATGACAGGCAGCATCGTCGTGACGGAGGCACTGGTCAACATAGTGAGGTCCTTTCGCTCGTTTCAGCAACGCCGAGTCGGCGTCAGCCCATGGGGACGCTGACGAGGATAGGCCCGCGAGCGTTGAAATGCCAGAGCGTGCGGCCGGCGCACACGCGAGGGAGAGGCGACCCTCCTACTTGATCGACATCGAAACGGCGATGAGCATCCAGACAATGACGACAAGCTGAACCAGGTTGATCAGGATGGCTGCGATGTGCATCTTGCGAAACGCCGGGATGGCCGTGATGTCGCTTCCCTCGATCTGCGCTTTCAACGCGTCCATCTTCGGGATGACCTTCCGACGCGACATGACGGACAGCAGCGCGAGGGCAGCCGGACCGGCCGCCAGGGCGAATCTGCCGGCGAGGGCGTAGCTCAGGGCAGTCGCACCTGCGGTCGACATGGCGGCGAGATAGTACGTGTCGTAGAAGCCCCTGACGAAGCGCGAGTCCATGGGCGTGTCGTGCTTGAGGATCAGCAGCGGCAGGGAACCCATCAGGAAGTACGCCGTGGTGACCAGCAGGGCCACGGTGAAGATCAGGGCCGCTATCAGGGCTGCAGACATGTCGAGGCGGGGGCTCCTATGAGGGCGATCCCTTCCCGTGCTTGCGGGATTCTGGAATCAACAGCGTCGCCGTCCAATTGGAGCGATGGGCCGCGTACCTGCACTCCCGCGTTCACGTCGACCGATGAACGCCGAGACTTCTCTGCAATGGGCCATGGTCGGCGTGTCGCTTTGCTTTGCTTGCGCGCTGGCTTTCGTCTCGGCTATGCCCGAGCGTACTGGTACGACGAAGATGGAACAGGTGGCGGGCGCGGCACCGTGTGCTGGCGGCGAACGCTGTCCCAACTCAGAAGTGACTCGAAGTACGGGTACACGATCATCGGAGTCTGAGCCCGCGACGACACACCCAGTCGATGCAGGATGGTCGCCACGTATTCCTTGACGGTCTCGGTCGACAGCGACAACTCACGTGCGATGAGCTTGTTGGACTTGCCCTGCACGAGCAAGGCGAGAACATCGATCAGTCGCGGAGTCAGCGGCAGCTTGGTGAGTTGCGCGGCCAGTTCGGATTGCGTGAGTGACATCGATCAGCTTTCCCAGTCCTTTGCGAAAGACTAGCAAACGCTGCTGCGGATGTAAGGGGAATATTCACACCCGGCTCCCCGACCGGCCCCATTGAGGCGTGGCCCTCCTGGCCGGCTTGGCCAGCCGCCGGCGCTCAGTGGCGGTAGCTCGGGTCCGTGCGGTCGAGCCGGCGCACCAGCGCCTCGAATCCGATCCGGCCGAAGCTCGCGTCACCAACGCCCTGGGCGGTCGCGACGGTTGCGTCGATGATCGCCTGCGGCGGCAGGGCCAAGGTTCCGCTGCCTTGCGCCGCAACCTGGATCTCGCAGGTGCGCTCCAGGTAGTGCATCAGCGTGAAGGCTTCTGCGATGCTGCGTCCCCAGGTGAGAGTGCCATGGTTGCGCAGGAACATCATCCGCTTGCTGCCGAGGTTGGCGACGAAGCGCTTCTGCTCGTCCGGCCGCAAGCCCGGACCGTCGTAGTCGTGATAGCCGATCTGACCGGCGTATGTGATGCCGAACTGATTCACCGGCAACAGCCCGTCTTTCTGCGCCGACACCGCGGTACCGCAGATCGTGTGCAGGTGCATCACGCACTGGGCGGCTGGAACGGCGTCGTAGACGGTCCGGTGCACGACCCATCCGGCGGGATTGACCGCGGTACCCGAACCCGACACGTCGTTCCCCGCTGCATCGACCTCGAGCAGGTTCGATGCGGTGACTTCGTCGAACAGCATGCCGAACGGAATGAACAAGAACCGCCCGTTCGAACCCGGCAGTCGAGCCGACAAGTGGGTGTAGATGAGATCGTCCATTCCGCGTTGCGCAAACATGCGGTAGCACGCGGCGAGGTTGCGACGAATGCTCGAAGCGTCCGCCGATAGGGACGGGGTTGACTCCGTCGGGCGGGTGCTTGCAGGAACGGTTGCAGTGTTCATGGGGTTCGTGCCGTCAGGGTTCCTTGGCCTCGATCATCTTGATCGACGGATCGAGAAACTGGTTGGTGTAGGCCGTCTTCACGTCGAATGGCTTGTCGATGCCGATGTAGGTCGAGACCAGCTGGTAGTCGTTCTCCATGCGCTTCGGATCGAACCAGCCGAGTCCTGCCGAGCGCGACACGGCGTCGCTCATGAGCACCGCAGTCAGCTGCCAGTTGACCAGTTGGTCGGCCGCGTTCAGGCCGCTGGCCGACTCGACCAGCGCATCGATGCATGGCTGCGGTGTCTTCGCGCACTCCGCGTAGGCGCGCTGGGTGATCTTGGTGAACTGGGCCACAACCTCGCGCTTGCTCGCCAGGAAATCGCGATTCGCGATGACCGCGAGCCCATACGGATTGACACCGGCCTTTTGCCACGACAGGAAACCCATGTCGTCGCCCAACTCGCGCGACATCACCTTGTGCAGGTTGTAGAAGTTGGTCGTGATGTCGATGCCCTTCGACTTGAGGCCCGCCAGCTTGCCGTTCGGATCGATGTTGACCCAGGTCACCGAGTTGGGGTCGATGCCGTTCAGCTTGGCCAACGCGGGCCAGAGCGCCCGCTGCGCATCGCCCGCCGGCACGCCGATGCGCTTGCCCGGAAAGTCTTTGACGCCGGCGATGCCCGAGCTCTTCAGCCAGTACATCCCGAGCGCCGTGTTGGCGTAGATGTCGAAGATCGCGGTCACGTTCGCGCCCTTGCCGACAGCCGACAGCACGACAGCCATGTCCGCCAGGCCGATCGGCGAGTTGCCGACCGAGACGCGCTGGATCGAGCCGACCGAGCCCTTGCCCGCCTGAAGGTCGACCTCGATGCCCGCCTTGCTGTACCAGCCGAGCTTCTTGGCGTAATACAGCGGCGCGTGGTCACCGCCGGCGACCCAGTTGAGCGCCACTTCCAGCGACTCGGCGGCGCGCACGGCCGGAGTCGTGCCGACCAGAAGCACGAAGAAAGAAGCGAGGGCTGCGAAGATTCGGCGCGTTGGCATGTTCATCATTCCGGAGCGAGTCGATAGGGGCATCAGCTCATGCAAGGCACATGCCGATCGGCGTCTTGAGCGCGGCGCAGGCTGGCAAAACCTCGTTGACGCATACTATCCAAATCCAGTTGCGGAGCGGTCTTGTCGAGGGCAAGGACGCCGGCATCGAGGCAATCTGTGGAGTGCGAATCATGCAGGTGGAGGTGCGTGGCAAGGCCCTGTCGATCGAGAAGCAGGGGCAGGGTGAACCGGTGGTCTTGCTCCACGGTCTGGGCAGCACCGGCAATGTGTGGGAACCGCAGGTTCGCGCGCTCGCCGATCGCTTTACGCTGGTGCGCTATGACCTCGAAGGGGCTGGTCGGTCGCCGTACGCGGGACCGTTGTCGATCGACGGCTGGGTCGACGACCTGGCGGCAATCCTCGACCTCCACGGCATGGTCAAGGCGCGACTGGTCGGGCATTCGCTCGGCACTCTCATCCTGCAGCACTTCGCGGCGAAGCATCCGCAACGGGTCGAGAAGCTGGTTTTCATCGGTGTCAACCGGGCGCCGCCGGAGGCCCGTCGTCAGGCGATCCGCGAACGCGTCGCCAAGGTGCGCGCCGAGGGCATCGACGCCATCGTCGAGGCAATCGTCAAGGGCGGGCTCTCGCCTCACTCTTTCGAAAGCAAACCGGAGATCGTCGCCTTTGTTCGCGAGATGTTGACGCGGCAGCCGACCGAAGGTTATGCGCGTTCTTGCGAGGCCATGGCGGCGGCTGTTGCGGCCGATGTCAGCGGAATTCGCGCCCCGGTCCTGTTGATTGCCGGTCGCGACGATGCGATCAGTCCGGTCGCCAACAGCGAAGGCCTGGCCGCCGACCTGGCCGATGCGCGCGTGCAGGTCATCGAGCAGTGCGGCCACTGGCATCCCATCGAACAACCCGCCGCCATCAGCCAAGCGCTGCGAGCGTTCCTGTAACCCATCGAGAACGAGACCCATGGCCAAGATCCGCCACATCGCACTGTCGGTACAGGACCCCGAGAAGACCGCGCGCTTCTATGAATCTGCGCTCGGCCTCGTGCGTGTCGGCACGACGGAGTCGGCACTGGCCGACGGCGTCTACCTGTCGGACGGGTACATCAACATCGCGTTGTTGAAGTACAAGACCGACGAAATGGCTGGCGTCGCCGGCGGCAAGGATTTCATCGGTACCCACCACTTCGGCTTCAAGGTCGAGGACGCCAATGCCGCTCGCGAACAGATCGAAGCGAACGGCGGCCGCTTCTTCATGGACCTGCCGGCCCTGAAGGAAACGCTGTACTACGAAGAGAAGTTTCGCGATCCCGAAGGCGTGATCTTCGACATCTCGCAGAACGGCTGGGTCACCGAGAAGTAGCGCGGCAGGCCAAGCGGCGGTTGCGCCGGCGGCACGGCGATCAGGCGCCGACGCTGCGTCCCTTGATGCTCGTCAGCAGCAGTTGCTGGAGCAGCTGCAGCTCTTCCTTGACCTCCGGAGGCAGGCCACGTCGCCCACCGCGCCGGTCGGTCAGCAGATCGTCGATGTAGGCACTGGCACGAGCGGCGTCGTCCCAGCACTCCGCGAGGGCGTTCGCGATGCGCGGGTTGCTATCGGCAAGCTTCTTCGGGCGCGCTGCCTCGGGCAGCGCGACGATCCAGTCCAGCGTGCGTCCGACGAGCGCTTTGTCGGTGGCGAGCTTCGGACGGCGCTTGCTATCCCAGCGACCCGGTCGCAAATCGCTCGCTGCCCGCAGGCCTGCTGGCGGCTCCTCGAGAGCGAGCCGGGCTTCGTTGAAATCGGTCAGCTCGAACTCCAGTGCGCCCAAGTCGAGCGATCCAGGTGTCGTTGATGATGCGATCATGTGCTTCTCCCTTACGCCGCCGTTGTACCGCCCGTCAGCAGGGGGCGCAAGCGGCATACCGATTGCTTCTGTCGAAGCAGCGCACGCAGCGGGCGAACACGGCACTTCTTCACGCGCCGCGCGAAGAGTCCTCTGGTCACACACAGCTCACCATGAAGTACGAAGTCGCGGAGCGGGAAGGCGGCGTCGAGGCGATCGGTGCCTACAGCGGATATCGAATTCGCATGTCGCTCGGCCTGAGTGCGGCCGGTCCGCGAGCGCGCGTCTGGGTGCGCGGATCCGAAAGCGAGGCGGAGGTCGAGGTCGACGTGCCGCTGAAGCCGTCACGCGATCGAACCGATGCCTTCGAGCATGGCTACGCGCATGCGGTGCTGTGGATCGACGCCGAGAACAAGCGCATTGCCTGAAGGCGCTTGCGCGCCGGTCTCAGCAGTCGCGCAGGGTGGCGGCTCCGTCCGTCGAACGCAATTCGTTCAGGACGGTGGTTGCCGCTTCGCGCGGCGTGAGACGACGTTGCTCGGAGATGTCGGCTGCCTGCTTCGCATGGGCTTCGAGGTTGGAACTGGTCGGCACGCCGCTGCAAGCCATCAGGTAGATCAGCCGTCGCGAGGTGCCCAACGTCGCACCGGTCTGTGAGGCGATGCGCGGTGCCATCGCGAGCAGATCGTCGACCTTCAGGCCGACGCGCGGAGCAATTTCGCTGAGCGGCTTGGTCTCGGCGCGTCCGTGAAAGAACAAGACCACGAACGCCAGCGCCAGGGCAAGACCCGCGAGGGTTGCGAGGTGCTTGCTCATCAGGAAACCTCCTAGCCAGTCCGCGTCGGACCCGAGCGATCGGACGATTGTCTCGTAACGACGCAGGTTCCACCGACTCGCGAGCGACACAACGCCTTGCTTCATCGGCGGGACTGTATATATTAACAGTATGAATCCTTTTCCGCCACAGGCCCGCGCTGCACCGTTCGACCGCAAGCAGGCGTCGCCGATCGAAGCACCGATCAAGGGCCGCGGCACGAACTGGATGATCGAGCACCGCTTCAGCAAGACCTCGCATGAAGCGTTCGACGACGGCTGGGGCAAAGTCGAGCAAGACTCGACCGACGAGCCCGTGCCGCCGACGACCGAGATCATCGAAGAGCGCGTGAAGTCGATTGTCTCGAGCAACGACTCGCCGGACATCTCGTTCGATCTGACCATCAACCCCTACCGGGGCTGCGAGCACGGCTGCGTCTACTGCTTCGCAAGGCCGACGCACAGCTATCTCAACATGTCGCCGGGGCTCGATTTCGAGACTCGGATCATCGCGAAGGTCAACGCCGCCGAGCGCCTGAGAGCGGCGTTTGCGAACCGGAGCTACCAGCCGAAATTGCTGAACATCGGTGCCGCCACCGACGCCTATCAGCCGGTCGAGCGCAAGCTGAAGATCACGCGATCGGTCATCGAGGTGCTCTCTGAAGCCCACCATCCGTTCTCGCTGGTGACCAAGTCGTCGGGTGTGGAGCGGGATCTCGATCTCATCGCGCCGATGGCGGCTCAGCGCCTGGCGGCGATCTACGTGTCGGTCACCTCGCTCGACGGCTCGTTGGCGCGAATCCTCGAGCCGCGTGCCGCAGCGCCGCAGCGTCGGTTGCGAACGATCGAGGCATTGGCTCGCGCGGGCGTGCCGGTCGGCGTCAGCGTGTCGCCGATCATTCCATTCATCAACGAGCCGGAGATCGAACGCATCCTGGAGGCAGCAGCGCAAGCCGGCGCAACGACCGCCTTTGGCATCGTGTTGCGCCTGCCTTGGGAGGTCAACCCGCTGTTCCAGCAATGGCTGCAACAGCACTTTCCCGACCGCGCGGCGCGGGTGATGAATCGAGTGCGCGAGATGCGCGGCGGCCGTGACTACGACTCGAGCTGGGGTCAGCGGATGCGCGGCGAGGGCATCTGGGCACAGCTGCTCGCCCAGCGTTTCAAGAAGGCGACGGCGCGCTTCAAGCTCGATGGCGCCCGTGTCGAGCTGGACCTGACGCAGTTCCGGAGAGCTCGAGCCTCAGGCGCTGACACCCAGGCAGAGCTCTTCGATTGACTGCGCTGATTCGAAGAATGGCGTCGACATGCCACGGTCATCACCCCATTGCGTTCAATCGACCAGGTCGGGTTCGAAGAACAGCCATCGCACTTCCGGGAACCCGGCGCGAAAACGAGCCTCGATGCGATTGATCGCCTCGAGCATCGCCGTCTCCGACCCGGTCGGCCGCAGCTTTGCCTTCACGGCCACCATCACATCGCCGCCCAGTTGTTGCGTCACCAGGTTGAACAAGCCGGCGACCTCGGGTTCCGCGAGAAGGTGGGCGCGCATGCGCTCGATGACCTGCGGATCGGCGCTCTGCCCGACCAGAAGCGCCTTGACCTCGATGCCGACCAGCACCGCGACGAGTACCAGCAGCACGCCGATCGCAATCGACCCGGCGGCGTCCCATCGCGGGTCACCCGTAATCAGCGCCACCGTGATGAATGCAAGCGCGAGCACCAGACCGCCAAGCGCGGCGAGATCCTCGCCAAGAATCACGAGCAGCTCGCTCTGCCGCGACGTCCGGAACCAGCGCCACAGCGATCGTCCGTCGCGGACCTTGTTGATCTCGCGCAAAGCGCCCCACAGTGAGACCGATTCGGCGGCGATGCTGAATGTCAGGATCGCGATGGCGACCCAGGCGTACCGCACCGGCTCGTGCTCGCTCAGCTTGTGGATGCCTTCGTAGATCGAGAACAGCCCGCCCATGCTGAACAGCATCAACGCGACGATGAAGCTCCAGAAGTAGATGGCGCGCCCGTGGCCCAGTGGGTGTTCCGCCGAGGCGCTCCGCTTCGCCTGGCGCATGCCGAGCAGCAGGAGCGCCTGGTTGGCGCAATCGGCATACGAGTGGATGGCTTCAGCGAGCAACGACGCCGAGCCGGTGTAGACGGCCCCGCCAGTCTTGGCGAGCGCAATCGCGAAGTTCGCACCGAGCGCGAACAGGATCGACTTCAGCGAATCGGCGGGAGCAGCCATGTCAGGGCGCGGCGCAAGGCGCAAAGGCGTCGAGCGGTCGGCGGTATTCCGCTGCCTGCACGCCGAGCAGGCCGAGCACCGTGTGGAACAGGTGATCGTGGGTCAGCGGCTCGTTTTGCCGTTCGCGCAGGCAAGCCGTGCGCGGGTCGGCCGCGCCATCGCCGCGCAGGCCGAACCAGGCAATCAGTGGCACGTGGATCTGCTCCTTCGGCGCCAGCGCATAAGGCAGGCCGTGCAGATAGATGTTGTTCTCGCCGAGCGACTCGCCGTGATCGGACACGTAGACCATCATCGGGCGGCCATTTGCGGTTTGCGCTTTCAGCCAGCCGATCGTCTTCGCCAGCACGTGGTCGGTGTACGCAATCGAGTTGTCGTAGGCGTTGATCAGCGCGCTCCGCTCGCACTCACGCAGCACCGCGCTCGCGCATTCGGGCATGAAGGGCTTGCGCCCAACCGGCGAGCGCTTGAAATAGGCCGGGCCGTGGCTGCCCATCTGGTGCAGCACGACGAGCGTCCCGCGCGCACGCCGTTCGGCCGGCAGCGCGGCAAGCCGTTGGTCGAGGTCGACGAGCAGCGCTTCGTCGAGGCACTCACCGTCATCGCAGAGCGCGGGATCACGCGGCGCTGCTCCGCTGGGTGGCTGGCTGGCCATCGCGTTCGGCACGCGGTCGCAGAGGCCCTTGCAACCCGACTGGTTGTCGATCCACAGCACGGCCAGGCCGGCGCGCTGAACCAGGTCGAGCAGGTTCTCCTGGTCGCGATCGCGCGCATTGAAGCCGGTACGACCGAGCGCCGAGAACATGCAGGGCAGCGACGCCGCGGTGTTGGTCCCGCACGACGTGACATCGGTGAAGCTGACGACGTCCGCGCGCGACAGCGCCGGATTCGTCGGCCGCGGATAGCCGTTCAGCGCGAAGCGGTCGGCGCGCGCGGTCTCGCCGATAACGAGCACCAGCAGGGGCGGCCGCTCGAAACCGGCGCGCGCCAGGGGGTGGGCGTCCAGTCCGATCGGTTGCAGCGGCCCGGCGGGCCGCGCGGTCGATTTCTTCGCGATCACGCCGAGCGCCCAAAAAGAGTTGATGGGATTGACCAGGTAGCGCACCGAACGGTGGTTGCGCATCGTCGACGACAGATCCGCAAACAGCGCGCCGACCAGTGCCGCGATCAGGACGAGCGCGCCGACCACCATCAGCAGGTTGCGCCACGACTGCGCGACGAATGGCATCCTTTGGACCGGCCGGTGCCACAGCCAGACGAGGGGCAGGGCGGCGAGCAGCACCAGCGCCAGAAGGAACTGCAGGCTCAGCAGATCGGTGACTTCGCGCGCATCGGTCTGCAGCACGTTCGTCATCATCGTCGTGTCGAGGACGACGCCGTAGGCACCCATGAAGTACGCCCCGATGGCGGCCGATACCACCACGAATGCGATCGCCGGCTTGATCGTGTGGCGCCATGCCAGCACGGCGAGCAAGCCGGTGATCAGCGCGGCGATCATGATGCCGAAGCCGATCATGAACAGCGCGCCGCGCGGCGACGCCATCTCGGGCAAGCGCGACAGCGTGCGCCACAGCGGCCAGTTGCCGAACGAGGCGATCCAGAGACCCGCGAGCACGGCAAGCGTGAGCGGATTCCACCCGTGCACCCGGTCGCGGCCGCTCGTCAACGTCGTTGGCTCCATGCGCAGATTGTCGACGCAGCGCGCGCTCTGGCCGCGCTGCGACAAGCGCGCGGCATCCGCCGCGCGTCAGCGGCTCAAGCCTTGAACAGGTCCTTGACCCGGTCGCTCCACGACTTGCTCGTCGGCGAGTGGCGATCGCCCGACTTGCGGAACGATTCGTCGAGCTCCTTCAGGAGCTTGCGCTGGTGCTCGGTCAGCTTGATCGGCGTCTCGACGCTGACGTGGCAGTACAGGTCGCCCGGATAGCTCGAGCGGACGCCCTTGATGCCCTTGCCGCGCAGGCGAAAGGTCTTGCCGTGCTGCGTGCCTTCAGGGAGCTCGATTTCGGCCTTGCCGCCGAGCGTCGGAACCTCGATCGCACCGCCGAGCGCCGCGTTCGTCAGCCCGACCGGCACGTTGCAATGGAGGTCGTCGCCGTCGCGCTCGAAGATCTCGTGCGGCTTGATCCGGATCTCGATGTAGAGGTCCCCGGGCGGGCCACCATTCGGGCCCGGCTCGCCGTTGCCGCTCGAGCGGATGCGCATGCCTTCGTTGATCCCGCCAGGGATCTTGACCTCGAGCGTCTTGTTGCGCTTGATGCGGCCCTGGCCGGCGCAGGTCGGGCAGGGTTCCGGAATGATCTTGCCGCTGCCGTGGCAATGCGGGCAGGTCTGCTGGATGCTGAAGAAGCCCTGCCTCATGTGAACGGTGCCGGCACCGTTGCAGGTCGTGCAGACCTTCGGGCTGGTTCCGGGCTTGGCGCCGCTGCCGCTGCAGGTCTCGCAGGCGTCGTAGGCAGGGATGCGGATCTGCGTTTCCTTGCCGTTGGCGGCTTCCTCGAGCGTGATCTCCATCGCGTAGCTCAAGTCGCTGCCGCGGTAGACCTGCTGGCCGTTCGGGCCGCGCCGCGCGCCGGCTCCACCAACGCCGCCGAAGATGTCGCCGAAGATGTCGCCGAATGCTTCGGCGAAGCCGCCGCCGAATCCGTCGGGGCCGTGGCGTCCGCCCATGTTCGGGTCGACGCCGGCATGGCCGTACTGGTCGTACGCCGCCCGCTTCTGCGGATCGGACAGCATCTCGTACGCTTCCTTGCACTCCTTGAACTTCTCTTCGGACTTGCTCGCGGAGTCACCCTGATTGCGATCGGGGTGGTGCTTCATCGCATGCTTGCGATAAGCCTTCTTGATGTCCTCGTCGCTCGCGTTCTTCGGAACGCCGAGGACTTCGTAGTAGTCGCGCTTTGCCATCTTGCGATCGCTTTCTCAATGCATCGAGCGGCCGCCAAGCGTCTCGATGCAGCCTCCCGATCCAGGTACCCGCCGTCCGTCGCCCAAATGCCGACGCCGGACCGGCCAGCGGGCAATGCCCGCGTGCCGGATCCGGCGACCGTTGGGGAAGGTCAGCCCTTCTTCACTTCCTTGAACTCCGCGTCGACCACGTTCTCGTCGGCCGCAGCGCGGGCGCCCGCCGATTCTCCCTGAGGCGCCTGCTGCTGGGCGCCGCTACCGGCTGCACCTGCGGCTTGTTGCGCAGCCTGGGCCTCGGCGTACACCTTCTCGCCCAGCGCCTGGCTCGCGGACATCAGCGCTTCGGTCTTCGCTTCGATCACGGCCTTGTCGTCGCCCTTCAGCGCCTCTTCAGCTTCCTTCAGTGCGGACTCGATCTTCTCCTTCGCCGGCGCGTCGAGCTTCTCGCCATGCTCGGCCAGGCTCTTGCGAACGCTGTGGACCATCGCATCGGCCGAGTTACGGGCCTGGATCAGCTCGAGCTTCTTCTTGTCGTCGGCCGCGTTCAGCTCGGCGTCCTTGACCATGGCCTGGATCTCGGCCTCCGAGAGGCCTGAGTTCGCCTTGATCGTGATCTTGTTTTCCTTGCCGGTGGCCTTGTCCTTCGCGCCCACATGCAGGATGCCGTTGGCGTCGATGTCGAACGTGACCTCGATCTGCGGCATGCCGCGCGACGCCGGAGCGATGCCCTCGAGGTTGAACTCGCCGAGGCTCTTGTTGCCCGACGCCATCTCGCGCTCGCCCTGATAGACCTTGATCGTCACCGCTGGCTGGTTGTCGTCGGCGGTCGAGAAGGTCTGCGCGAACTTGGTCGGGATGGTCGTGTTCTTCTGGATCATCTTCGTCATGACCCCGCCGAGCGTCTCGATGCCGAGCGACAGCGGCGTGACATCGAGCAGCAGGACGTCCTTGCGATCGCCGCTCAACACCTGCCCCTGGATCGCCGCTCCGACGGCCACTGCCTCGTCAGGATTGACGTCCTTGCGCGGCTCCTTGCCGAAGAACTCCTTCACCTTCTCCTGCAC
>JBDSAB010000094.1:0-4784 GCA_039922395.1 Caldimonas sp. | reverse complement strand
CCCTCGGGAGGAAGCGCGTCGATGGAAGTCTCGTTCAGCAAGGAAGTGCAGCAGTTGCGCCAGGGCGCGGGAACGACGTTCCACGGCGAGGGCATCCTCGCGATCACCAAGGCGCTGCTGCAGTCGGGCGTCGCGTACGTCGGCGGTTACCAGGGTGCGCCGGTCTCGCACCTGCTCGACGTGATGGTGCAGGCCAAGCCGTACATGGACGAGCTCGGCGTCCACGTGCAGGCCTGCGCGAACGAGGCCTCGGCGGCGGCGATGCTGGGCGCGTCGATCCACTACCCGCTGCGCGGCGCGGTGACCTGGAAGTCGATCGTCGGCACCAATGTCGCATCGGACGCGCTCTCGAATCTCTCGTCGCCGGGCGTCGTCGGCGGTGCGCTGATCATCGTCGGCGAGGACTACGGCGAGGGTGCCTCGGTGATCCAGGAGCGCACCCATGCGGTCGCGCTGAAGTCGTCGATGCTGCTGCTCGATCCGCGCCCGGACCTCGAGGTCATGGTGCGGATGGTCGAGCATGGGTTTCGGCTATCCGAGGCATCGAACATGCCGGCCGTGCTCGAGCTGCGCATCCGCGCCTGCCATGTGCGCGGCAGCTTCGCCT
The DNA here is from genome assembly GCA_039922395.1 of Caldimonas sp. Classification (GTDB taxonomy): domain Bacteria; phylum Pseudomonadota; class Gammaproteobacteria; order Burkholderiales; family Burkholderiaceae_C; genus Schlegelella_A. Next base: position 4,177 of record JBDSAB010000094.1, on the reverse strand, counting down.
GCAAGGACAACATCGCGCCGGCGTTCTCGACGCGCAGCCCGATCGGCGAGCCGGCCTCGTTCGACTACGCGAAGCTCGCCCATCCGCCGGTCACCTTCCGGCATGAGAAGCTGAAGGGCGACGAGCGCATTCCGGCGGCGCGCCGCTACATCGTCGAGCACGGGCTGAATGAGCTCGTCGATGGGCCCTATGCCGATCTCGGCATCGTCGTGCAGGGCGGCCTCTACAACTCGCTGATCCGCGCGCTGCAGCAGTTCGGCCTGGCCGATGCGTTCGGAGCCAGCGCGATCCCGCTGCTCATCCTCAACGTCACCTGCCCGCTGGTGCCGGAGCAGCTCGCGGCGTTCTGCATCGGCAAGCGCGGCGTCCTCGTCGTCGAGGAGGGCCAGCCCGAGTACATCGAGCAGGAGATCGCGACGCTGCTGCGCCGCCGCGACATCCAGACGCCGCTGCACGGCAAGGACATGCTGCCGGCGGCCGGCGAGTATTCGATCGAGGTGCTGGCTGCGGGGCTCTTGCAATTCGCGGGTCGCTTTCTTCCGGACCTGGATACCCAACCGGTGACGGCCTGGCTCGACGACAACCGCGTGCGGCGCCAGCAGGTGCCCGCGCAGTTCGAGCGGCCGTTGCCGGCAAGGCCGCCCGGCTTTTGTATCGGTTGTCCCGAGCGGCCGGTGTTCGCCGCGCTGAAGCTGGCGCAGCAGGAGATCGGCAAGGTCCACATCGCGGCCGACATCGGCTGCCACGCGTTCGGCACGTTCGAGCCGTTCTCGTCGGGCCATTCGATCCTCGGCTACGGCATGAGCCTCGCGAGCGCCGCCGGAGTCGCGCCGATGATGCAGCGACGCACCCTGGCGATCATGGGTGACGGCGGCTTCTGGCACAACGGCCTCATCACCGGCGTGCAGTCGGCGCTCTTCAACCGCAACGACGTCGTGCTGCTGCTGTTCAAGAACGGCTACACGTCGGCGACCGGCACGCAGGAAATCATCTCGACGCCGAACGATGCCGCGCGCGCGGCAGCGGCTGACAAGCTGTCGAGCCTGACCGACACCAACCAGACGATCGAGACCACGTTGAAGGGCCTCGGCCTGCAGTGGCTGCGCACGGTTCACACCTACCGCGTCGACGCGATGCGAAAGACGCTGATCGAGGCCTTCACGACACCCTACGAAGGCCTCAAGGTGGTCATTGCCGAGGGCGAATGCCAGCTCGAGCGGCAGCGCCGCATCAAGCCGTGGCTGGCCGACCTGCTCAAGCGCGGCAAGCGCGTGCAGCGCGTGCGCTATGGCGTCGACGAGGACGTCTGCAACGGCGACCATGCCTGCATCCGCCTGTCGGGCTGCCCGACCCTGACCGTGAAGGACAACCCCGATCCGCTGAAGGTCGATCCGGTCGCGACCGTGATCGATGGTTGCGTCGGCTGCGGCCTGTGCGGCGAGAACGCGCACGCGGCGACGCTGTGCCCGAGCTTCTACCGCGCCGAGATCGTGACGCATCCGAAGTGGCATGAGCGTCTCCTCGATGCGCTGCGCCGCGGCGTTGTGCGTCGGCTGGAGCGCGCATGAACGCGCACATGACCGCGAACTGGGTAAGAAGTGCTGCGAAGCGCGAAGGCGACCCGATGAACGCCGCTGCACACACGTTGGACCGGCCGATCACGATCCTGATCTGCGCGCTCGGCGGCGAGGGCGGCGGCGTCCTCAGCGAGTGGCTCGTCGAGGCCGCGCTGGAGGCCGGCTATCCGGTGCAGAGCACGTCGATCCCTGGCGTCGCGCAGCGCACCGGCGCGACCACCTATTACGTCGAGATCTTCCCCGTTTCGCAGCGCGAGCTCGGAATGCGCCGGCCCGTCTTCAGCCTGTACCCGGTGCCCGGCGCGCTCGACGTGCTGGTTTCGTCGGAGCTGCTCGAGACGGTGCGCCAGATCGGCAACGGCCTCGCCTCGCCCGACCGGACCCAGGTCATCACCTCGCCGTCGCGCACATTGACGACCAACGAGCGGATGCAGCTCGGCGACGGCCGGATGGCGAGCGAGCCGATGCTCGAGGTCGTGCGCCGCTACAGCCGCGAGCACCACGTCGTCGACATGGGCGCAGTGACGCGCGAGGCTGGCACCGTCGTCAGCGCGGTGATGTTCGGTGCGCTTGCCGCGAGTGGCGCGCTGCCGTTCGGCCGGGCGCCGTGCGAAGTGGTGATCCGCGCCGGCGGCAAGGGTGCGGAGGCCAGCCTGTGCGGGTTCGACCGCGCGCATGCGATCGTCGCGGAGGCGCGGGCTCGCGTCGATTTCGTGCAGCGTGTCGTCGACGGTGGCGTACCCGAGGCGCCGTCGGTGGCGGCCGCTCGCACTGAGTTGCCGACCTTGCGGCCCGACCTCGCCGCGGGCTTTCCGGCCGGTGCGCGCGACCTCGTCGCGCTAGGCCATGCCCGCGTGCACGAGTACCAGGATGCGGCATACGCGGACCTTTACATCGCACGCCTGTCGCGCGTCGCCGAGGCCGAGCGAGCCAGCGATCCCACCGATTCGCACGAAGGCTCGATCACCCGCGAGACCGCACGCTACCTCGCGCTCTGGATGGCGTTCGACGACATCGTGCGGGTCGCTGACCTCAAGTGCCGAGCGGCACGGCGCGATCGCGTCCGTCGCGAGGTCAAGGTCGCCGACGGTGAGCTGCTGCGGGTCTACGACCACTTCAAGCCGGGCGTGCCCGAAGTCGCCGCGTTGCTGCCGGCGACTCTCGCACAGGCACTGAACCGCTGGGACCGGCGCCGGCAGGCACGGGGCCTTGCGCCATTCGCGCTGCCGCTGAAGGTCGGTACCCACAGCGTCGTTGGCTTCGCCGCGTTGCGCGTGCTGGCCGGACTGCGCTGGTTGCGCCGGCGTGGTACCCGCTTCGCAACCGAGCAGGCGTTGATCGAACGCTGGCTCGATGCGGTCGTCCGTGGCACCACCGAGACGTGGACGCTCGGCCACGAGATCGCGCTCTGCGGCCGGCTCATCAAGGGGTACGGCAGCACCAACGAGCGCGGCAAGGCGAACCTGCTGCACGTGGTCGACCACCTGGCCACGACATCGACAGCGGGTAGCTCCGCAACGTCGCGCGCCGAAGCGATCGCCGCGGCACGCACCGCCGCATTGGCCGACGAAGCCGGTACCGCGCTCGATCAAGTGCTCACCCGGCACGGAGCGCCGACCCGGCCGCTCGCGGAAAGCCCGATCCGCTTCGTGCGTCGATTGCCCGCGGGCGCGAGTCGTGCGCCCGATGCGCAGATCGCTCCGCGCTGAACGCGGCGCGCGTCGGTCGGCTCAGCGTCCTGGCTTCCTGTCCTGGTCGACGGGTGGGTCGCTGCTTTTCGGATCGAAGCGGATCACGCTGAGCTTGCCGTCGCTTTCGAGGCAGGCCGACTTCACATCGGCGAGCGACTCGATGCCGGCCTCGCGCAGATGCGACCACAGCTCCGCCACGGTGACGAGCTCGGCCCGCAGGTGCTTGCGGAGGATTCGGCCGCGCCGGATCAGCTGCAGCGGCGGCGGCGCGATGAAGCGCTCGATCGCGCGCACGTGGAAGCTCAGCCAGTCGAGCAGGTAGTTCCAGGCGATCAGCGTCGAGACCAGAACGAGGCCCTCGCTCACCGTCGTGTAGCCGGCGGTCATCGCGTTCTGCGACGCATCGGCGATCAGCACGACCAGCAGCACATCGGCGACGCCGATGCTGCCGACATCGCGCCGCAGCAGAAAGCGAAACACCAGGAACAGGAACCAGTACATCACCGAGCCGCGGACGATCAGCTCCCACGGCGAGACGTTCAACGCGAACAGCGACGACCAGTCCATCGGATTTCCTTCGGTTTCAGCGGCCGGCGCATGCCGGAACGGATCGCGCCGCGATGCGGCGGTGGCGGCGCGCGTCGCAGGCCGACTTCAGGCCAGCCGTTGCAGATAGCTCCGGAACACGCCGACGTGCACGAAGGCCGCATCGGCGGCGTTCGGCCACAGCTCGCCGGTGCTGAAGCGGACGTCGTAGGTAGGCTCGTCGGCCGCCTCGACGCCGTGCGCGTGGGCGTCGGGGAACGGATACGCCGGCGACTCGCTGACGACGACGCCCGTCTTGCCGCGGATGTAGGCCGGCATGCGGACGTGGCCGGGCACGTGATCGGTCGTCACGCGGACGCGGTC
>JBDSAB010000093.1:0-5554 GCA_039922395.1 Caldimonas sp. | reverse complement strand
CCAGAACGGCGCGGTGGTGCGACGCTGGCCGAATTTGCTGGCGAGCGTCGCGGTGTTCAAGTTCGAGCGCAGCTGAGCGCTGTCGCGGCGGCGTTCGATCCAGACCGAGTCGCCGAACTCGTGGGTGCGGTAGCCGTGCGCGGCGAGCAGCCGGTCGGCTCGCTGCAGGACGTCGTCGTCGGCGAACGCGCGCAGCAGTTCGTAGTGGCTGGTGCCGGCTTCGTGCGTGCCGCTGACGATTGCGTCGACGATCGCGAGCGAGGTGCCGGGTCCGAGGCGTTCGGTCGCGAGTCCCGGGCCGGCGTGCAGACCGCTGGGGAGCGAGGCCGCGTGTTCGAGCGCGCGCGCGACGGTCGTGCCGAGCGCGACGACGCGGTGGCCTGCGGCCTTCGTTGCCGCGATCGCGGCGACGGTGACCTCCGGCAGCTCGTACGCCTCGTCGAACGGCAGCAGCGCGTCGAGCGTGGCATCGCCGGTCGACGACAGGCCGGCCGCATGGGTCAGCGTCTGGAAGCCGACGCCGTGCCGGTGCAGGCTGTCGAGCAAGGCCCAGTCGAGCACGAAGCCGGCCGACGGCGGCTCGAACGCCACCGGGCGCGCGGCGATTGCGGTCCAGACGTCCCACAGCGCCAGCGTCTCGGCGACGTGCGCATACTGGATCGGCCGGCCGTGCGCGGCGATGCCGGCCCAGACGGCGTCAGGCGTGGCGTCGAAGGCGATCTCGATGCGGCGGCGCTGCGCGAAAACGCGGCCGACTGTCGCGGTCAGCGGGCCGAGGCGGAGCGCGTCGCCGGGCTGCATCGGCGGCGGGTCGGCGCGGTGCTCGGTCGGCGTGCGGTGATCGCCGCCGCCGAACACGATCGCGGTGAAGCGGCCGACATCGGCGGCATCGAGCGACGGCCGGCCCGCGAGGCGGACTTCGGTTGCCGCACCGCTCGGCGCGTGCACGCCGGCGAGGCTGGCCGGCAACGTCGCGGCGTCGTTCGCGATCAGCAGGTCGCCGGGCGCGAAGAGTTCGGCGAGGCGCGCACGTGGCAGCTCGCGGAGTGCGCCGTCGGCGTCGATCGCGAGCAGGCGGGCATCGGGCGGCCGCTGGATCGGTCGGGTCGCGGCCTTCATGCAGTGACCTCGCCATGCACCGTCCCATGTGCCGTCGCCGACGGCGCCGTCGGTCCGTGCGCCGTCCCTGGCGAGGCGGCCTCGATCGCGGCGATGACTTCGAGCGCGGCATCGCGCGGCCGCTTCAGGGTGGCCGGGTCGGCGTCGGGGACGGCGAGCGCATGCAGCGGCGTGGCCATGTCGCCTGGATCGACGGCGATCGTGCGCACACCGAGCGTGCGCAGTTCCTCATCCCAGATCCGGCTCAGGTGGCCGAGCGCGGCCTTGCTGGCGCCGTACGCACCCCAGCCCGCATACGGCGTCGCCGCGGCATCGCTCGTGATGTTGACGACAACGGCCGGGCGTCCTCTCCGCGCCGAAGCGGTAAGCGCGCCGAGCAGCGCCTTGGTCAGCCGGAATGGCCCGAGCAGGTTGGTCGCGAGCGCGGCCTCGAGGTCCTCGCAGTCGGTGTCGGCGAGCGGGCGCAGCGGCACCGGGCCGAGGCTCGATGCGTTGTTGACGAGCACGTCGAGCCCGCCGAGCGCCGCATTGACTTGCAGCGCGATGCGGTGCGTGTCGTCCTTGCGCGCGACGTCGCCGACGATGCCGTGGCTGCCCGGAAAGCGGCGTGCGACGTCGGCGACTGTGCGCGCATCGCGGGCGACAAAGGCGATCGCCGCGCCGCGAGTGTGCAGTGCCTCGACGAGCGCGAGGCCGAGCCCGGAGGTGCCGCCGGTGATCGCAATGCGCAGCGGAGCGTGGTCGTGAAGGGCCGTGTTCATCGTTGAGTTCCGTGTTGATGGATCGATGAGACGGAGCGTAGGAGCGACCCCCATCCGAGGCGAGCCCGTTGTCCAGCCGATTGGCGCAAGGTCGTTGCACCGGACATGCAGCCTCGTTTTCGTCGACGCGGGCCAGCGCCGCACAATGCCGGCACGATGAACGAGCCCCGTTCTGCCGCGCCCGACGAGCGCAACACAGCAGCCCACCTCGCGCGCAATCTTGTCAGCCTGCGCCACACGCGTTCGCTGACGCAGGACGCGCTCGCCAAGGCGGCAGCGGTGCCGCGTTCGACGATCGCGAACCTCGAATCGGGCGACGGCAACCCGTCGCTGGTCGTCCTCGTGAAGGTCGCGGCTGCGCTCGGCGTGCCGATCGACGAACTGCTCGCGTCGCCGCGCGCGATGGTGCGGCGCTGGCGCGCGGCCGAGGTCGCAACGCGCACGCGCGGCCGCGGCGTGACGATCCGCGAGCTGGTTCCCGAACCGGTGCCCGACGAGATGATGGAGGTGATGCAGTTCGAGCCGGCAGCGCTGATGGGCGGCACGCCGCACCTGCCCGGCACGCGCGAGTTCTTCACCTGCCTGACCGGGCGGGTCGTGCTCGTTGTTGCCGGCGATCGCTACGAGCTCGACGAAGGCGACGTGCTCGCGTTTCCCGGCAACCTGCCGCACTCGTACCAGAACGCCGATCCGATGCGACCGGCGACCGGAATCTCGGTGGTCGTGCTGGCGAAGGCCGGTGTCTGATCGCAGCGGTCGGTGCGCGGAGTTCCTGCCAGACCGCAAAGCACACCCACCAGTGAGTCTTCGAGTTTTGCGAGCGGGTCTCGAAGTCCGCCAGCGAGTTGTCGAAACTCGCCAGGCGGTTGTCTAAGTCCGCTACAGCGTGCGCGGTGCGCGACGCGGCGCTCGGGTTGCAGCAGCGGCCGTGTGCCGAATGGTGCGAACTGCACCGGGAGCCTTTTTGCGCGCTGCCGATGCCGGAACCAGCGGAGCTGCATCCGCCGGCGCCAGGCCCGCGAGATAGCTGTCGAGAATCTGCTCGCCGGCGCGCACGAGGTCGAACGCGTGCGGATCCAGCATCCAGTTCTGGATCAGTCCCTCGATCACAGCCTGCAAGCCGAGCGCGACCATCCGTGCCGGCATGCGACGGTTCAGCAGACCGCGCCGCATCGCAAGCTTCAGCCCGCGCTCGACATCGGCGAGGCACTCGTTGCGCACCGCGAGGCGGCGCGCCCGCACCGCCTGCAGCTCGCCGACGTACTCAACCTTGTGGATCGCGATCTCGAACACGCGGCGCGCCTGCGGATCGGAGACGGTCTTGCGCAGGGCCTCGAGGAAGTTGTGGCGGATTGTCGCCACCGGATCGTCCGCGCCGGGCAGGGCGCTCGCATGGATCGCCTTCTCCATCGGCAAGGTGACGCGCTCCATCATCGCGTTGAAGAGATCGGCCTTGTCGTCGAAATGCCAGTAGATAGCGCCGCGCGTCAGGCCGGCCGCTTGTGCGATATCGTGCAGCGACGTCCGCGACACGCCGTTCGCCTCGAACAGCCGTTCGGCCGTGTCGAGGATGTGGCTGCGGGTGGCGAGGGCTTCCTCTTTGGTGCGACGGGCCATGGCGCGGGGTCCGCTCCACTTACATTCAAGGTTGTATGTATACTACACCGCACGGTCGAGGCCGCGCGCGGTTCGGTTGTCCGGACCAAGCGGCCGGCGGTTCGATCAGCCCGCGAGTGACGTCACCTCCGGGCCTCCTCCTGAAGGGTTCATGCATGTCCGCGTTGAAGAACGTTCCGGCGAAATCCTTGGCATGGCGTGGACTGCGTCGTCTGCTTGTCGCCGTTCCGGTCGCGCTGCTGATCGCCGCCTGCGGCCAGAAGAACGAAGGCGCGGGTGCAGCCGCCGGTCCGGGTGCCGGGGCGGCCCCGCCGCCGGCCGAAGTCGGCGTGATCACGGTCCAGCCCAAGCCGGTCGGCCTGACGACAGAGCTGCCGGGCCGTCTCGAGGCTTCGCGGGTTGCCCAGGTGCGGGCGCGCGCGGCCGGCATCCTGCAGAAGCGCGTGTTCACCGAAGGCAGCGATGTCAAGGCGGGCCAGCGCCTGTTCCAGATCGATTCGGCACCGTACCAGGCGACGCTCGCCAGCACGCAGGCGACGCTGGCGCGCGCGCAAGCCAACCTGACGCAGGCGAGCGCGCAGGCCGAGCGCTACAAGCCGCTGCTCGAAGCGAACGCGATCAGCAAGCAGGAATACATCAACGCGGTCGCGGCGCAGAAGCAGGCCGAGGCCGATGTCGCCTTGGGCCGCGCCGCGCTGCAGACGAGCCAGATCAACCTCGGCTATGCGACGGTGACCGCGCCGATCTCGGGCCGCATCGGCCGCGCGCTGGTGACCGAGGGCGCGCTGGTCGGCCAGGGCGAGGCGACGCCGCTCGCGTTGATCCAGCAGATCAATCCGATGTACGTGAACTTCACGCAGTCGTCGAGCGACGTGCTGCGGTTGCGGCGCGCGTTCGAGAGCGGCAAGTTCAAGCGTTCCGGTGGCGCCAACGCGGCGAGCGTGCAGGTGGTGCTCGAGGACGGCACGGTTTACGGACAGTCCGGCAAGCTGCTGTTCTCCGACCTCAGTGTCGATCCGACCTCGGGCCAGATCACCTTGCGCGCCGAAGTGCCGAACCCGACCGGGTTCCTCCTGCCCGGCATGTACGTGCGCGTCCGCCTCGAGCAGGCCGAGACGCAGAACGGCATCCTCGTGCCGCAGCAGGCGGTGACGCGCGGCACCACCGGCGACTCGGTGATGGTCGTCGCGAGCGACGGCAAGGTCTCGCCGCGGCCGGTCAAGATCGGTTCGGCGATCGGCGGCGAGTGGCTGGTTCTCGAAGGCCTCGCCGCCGGCGAGACCGTGATGGTCGACGGCTTCCAGAAGCTGCGCGGCAATGCACCGGTCAAGCCGGTGCCGTGGAAGGCCGGGGCGTCGGGTGCAGCGCCTGCCAACGGCACGCCGATGGCGGTGAGCGCGGGCGCGAGCGGCGTCGCTACGGCGCCACCGGCCGCTGCCCCTGCGGCGAGCAGCGCGATGCCGGCCGCCTCGAGCCGCTGAGAACCGAACCATGGCCCAGTTCTTCATCGACCGCCCGATCTTCGCGTGGGTGATCGCGCTGTTCATCCTGGTGATGGGCGGCGTCGCGATCAAGCAGCTGCCGATCGCCCAGTACCCGACGGTTGCGCCACCCGCGATCGTGCTGACCGCGACCTATCCCGGCGCGTCGGCCCAGACCCTCGAAGACAGCGTGATCAGCGTCATCGAGCAGGAGATGAACGGCTCGCCCGGCCTGATCTACATGGAGTCGACGAGCCAGGCCAACGGCGTCGGCCAGCTGACGATGACGTTCCAGACCGGCACCAACCCGGACCTGGCACAGGTCGACGTGCAGAACCGTCTTTCGCGTGCGGCGCCGCGCCTGCCGGCGGCGGTCACGCAGCAGGGCGTGCGGGTCGACAAGGCGCGCTCGAACTTCCTGCTCTTCACGATCCTCTCGTCGAGCAATCCGGCGTTCGACCCGATCGCGCTCGGCGATTACGCGTCGCGCACCGTGCTGCCCGAGATCCAGCGCCTGCCCGGCGTCGGCCAGGCCCAGCTGTTCGGCACCGAACGCGCGATGCGGATCTGGATCGA
>JBDSAB010000092.1:0-3482 GCA_039922395.1 Caldimonas sp. | reverse complement strand
GGCGGCAAGGTGCACCGGGTCGAGGATTGGGGTCGTCGCCAGATGGCCTACATGATCCAGAAGCTCGCGAAGGCCCATTACCTCTGCATCAACATCGAGTGCAGCACCGAGGTGCTGAACGAGCTCGAGACCGGCTTCCGCTTCAATGACGCGGTGCTGCGCCATCTGACGGTGCAGAAGAGCAAGGCCGAGACGACGCCCTCGGTGATGATGAAGACCGTCGATCGCGAGGAAGCCCGCAAGGCACCTCAGCAGGAGGCGGCGGCCTGATTCCGGCGCTGACGCGCCGCGGCTCGCCCGGGCACCGATGAACCGACTGGTTCTTCAGGCCCAACTGGTCGAGCGAGGCGCGTTGCGGTACACCCCGGCCGGCCTACCGGTCTTCGATTTGAGCCTCAAGCACGAATCGCAGGTCATGCAGGAAGGTCATCCGCGTCAGGTCTCGGTCGAGATCAAGGCACGGGCGCTGGGGTCGATCACCGCGCGGCTGGCGCAGGCGGAACTTGGAAGCAGCCACGGCTTTGCCGGCTTCCTCGGTTCGCAGCGCAACGGTCGCGGCATCGTCTTCCATGTCACCGAGATCGACTGACCTCGACTCGCTGTTTGTCCGAAATCCGCATTCCGATTTGGATCGCAATTCAAGAGAGGTGAAACATGCCCCCGCCACGTGGTAAAGGCCGGTTCTCGAAGGACCGCAAACCGAAACGCAACACCCAGTCGCTGCTGTTCCGCCGCAAGCGCTTCTGCCGCTTCACGGTCACCGGCGTCAAGGAAATCGACTACAAGGACATCGATACCTTGCGCGATTTCGTCGGCGAGAACGGCAAGATCACGCCGGCCCGCCTGACCGGGACGCGCGCGTTCTTCCAGCGTCAGCTGACGACCTGCATCAAGCGGGCGCGCTTCCTGGCGATGCTGCCGTACAGCGACCAGCACAAGAGCTGAGGAGGCCACCACCATGCAAGTCATCCTGCTGGAAAAAGTCGCCAACCTCGGCAACCTCGGCGACGTCGTCAAGGTGCGCGATGGTTATGCCCGCAACTTCCTGATTCCGACTCACGTGGCGCGGCGCGCCACCGAGTCGGCCATCAAGGACTTCGAGACCAAGCGTGCCGACCTCGAGAAGGCGGCCGGCGAAAAGCTGGCAGCCTCGCAGGCGCTGGCCGAGAAGATGAACGGCCGCACGGTGCACATCACGCAGAAGGCCGGTGTCGATGGCCGCCTGTTCGGCTCGGTGACGAACGCCGACATCGCCGACGCGCTGACCCGGATCGATTTCAAGGTCTCGAAGGCCCAGGTGCGGATGCCGAACGGCCCGCTGAAGACGGTCGGCGAGCACACCGTGACGGTTGTCCCGCACACCGATGTGGTCGCCGAAGTCAAGGTGGTCGTGCTCGGCGAAGTGACCTGAGCGGAGCGCGCTTCGTTCGAAGGGCCGGCACTGCCGGCCCTTTTCAATTGGCCGATCGCACTTTGCACTGTGCATCCTCCGGATGTCCCCAGGGTTGCGCACAGGCGCGCCGCGGGCATCGACTTATGATTTGACGATGTCCTCGATCTCCTCTCCGGTCTTGTCTTCCGAACCCCAAATTGCTGTCCGATCCGACGACGATGTCGCCCGGCTGCGCATCCCGCCGCACTCCGCCGAAGCCGAGCAGAGCGTGCTCGGCGGCCTGCTGCTCGACAACAGCGCGTGGGACCGTGCCGGCGACCTGATCACCGAAAGCGACTTCTACCGCTACGAGCACCGCCTGATCTTCACGGCGATCTCCAGCCTCGTCAACGCGACCAAGCCGGCCGACGTGATCACGGTGTTCGAGCAGCTGCAGAGCCTCGGCAAGGCAGCCGACTGCGGCGGCCTGGTCTACCTCAATGCGCTCGCGCAGAGCGTGCCGAGCGCCGCCAACATCCGCCGCTACGCCGAGATCGTCCGCGAGCGCGCAGTGCTGCGCAAGCTGGTCGCGGCGAGCGACGAGATCGCGACCAACGCGTTCAATCCACAGGGCCGCGCGGTCTCCGAGATCCTCGACGAGGCTGAAAGCAAGATCTTCCGCATCGGCGAAGAGGGCTCGCGTTCGCGCCAGGGCTTCATCAGCATGGACCAGCTCGTGGTCCAGTTGATCGACCGCGTCAACGAGCTGCACGAAAACGGCGCCGAGGAAGTGACCGGCGTGCGGACCGGCTTCTACGACATGGACCGCATGACCGCCGGCTTGCAGCCGGGCGACCTGATCGTCCTGGCGGCACGTCCGTCGATGGGCAAGACCGCGTTCGCGCTCAACATTGCCGAGCACGTCGCGGTCCAGGAGGGGCTGCCGGTCGTCGTGTTCTCGATGGAGATGGGCGCATCGCAACTCGCGTTGCGGATGGTTGGCTCGCTCGGCCGCATCGACCAGCAGCACCTGCGCACCGGCGCGCTGCGCGACGACGAGTGGGGACGCCTCTCGGAAGCGGTCGAGAAGCTCGGCAAGGTCAGCCTCTTCATCGACGAGAGCCCGGCGCTGACGCCGAGCGAGGTGCGCGCCCGTGCGCGCCGGCAGGCCCGCCAATGCGGCCAGCTCGGCCTGATCGTCGTCGACTACCTGCAGCTGATGAGCGGCAGTGTCGGCACCACCGACGAGAACCGCGCCACCGTGATCGGCGAGATCTCGCGCGGCCTGAAGTCGCTCGCGAAGGAGCTCAAGTGCCCGGTGATGGCGCTCTCCCAGCTGAATCGCAGCGTCGAGTCGCGTACCGACAAGCGGCCGATGATGAGCGACCTGCGCGAATCCGGCGCGATCGAGCAGGACGCCGACGTCATCATGTTCATCTACCGCGACGAGTACTACACCAAGGACGCCTGCAAGGAGCCGGGCATCGCCGAGATCATCATCGGCAAGCAGCGCAACGGCCCGACCGGCACGGTCAAGCTGACGTTCCTGAAGCCGCTGACCAAGTTCGACAACCTGGCACCGGGCAGCGCGGGCGGCGAGTATTGAGCCGGCGCGCGCACCGGCATTGAGCCGCAGCCCGGCCGTCGGCCGGCCGATGAGCCATCGGCTCGCCGTACTGACGATGCTCGCGGCGACGCTGCTCTGGAGCATCGCCGGCGTCGTGACCTTGCGCCTCGAGTCGGCGCGCAGTTTCGAGGTCACGTTCTGGCGCAGCTTCTTCAACGCGCTCGCGTTGCTCGTGCTGCTTCCGGCGCTGCGCGGACCGCAGCGCGTCTGGCAGTCGATCCGCGACGGCGGTTCGACGCTCTGGATCTCGAGCGTGTGCTGGTCGGTGATGTTCACCGCCTTCATGGTGGCGCTGACGTTGACGCGCGTCGCCAACGTGCTCGTGACGATGGCACTGGCGCCGCTGCTGACGGCGCTGATCGCGCGCTTCGTGCTCGGCAACCGGCTGCCGAGGCGGACCTGGGCGGCGGTGGCAGTTGCCGGCATCGGCATCGCCTGGATGTACGCGAAAGAGGTCAGCGGCGGCGACACGCGCCATGTCCT
>JBDSAB010000091.1:0-3749 GCA_039922395.1 Caldimonas sp. | reverse complement strand
AAGCAGATGCTCGAGACCTGCCTGACCCTGCGGCGCCGGCTCGGCAACCCGGTCGACATTGCAGCGACCTTGTCGACCTTGGCGCTCGCGCGCCTCTCGATCGGCGACTGGGCCAGCGCCCGTGAAGACGAGTCCGAGGCGCTCGAGATCTTCCGGTCGCTGACCGACCGCTTCGGCGAGGCGATCGGCTTGCTCCATCTCGGCCAGATCGAGATGTACGTCGACGACGATGCGCGCGCCAAGTTCCACCTCGAAGGCTGCCTCTCGCTCGCTCGCGAGATCAAGAACCAGGAAGTCGAAGGCGAGTGCGAGCGCCTGCTGGGCGAGATCGCCTTCGAAGCCGGCGACCTCGCGCATGCGCGCCAGTGGCTGACACGCTCGCTCACCGTTTGCCGCGAGGCCGGCGACAAGCGCGGCGATGCGATGGCGCAGTGGTGGCTCGGGCGGGTCGACCTGAGCGCGGCGCAGATCGAATCGGCGCGGGCCCGGCTCGACACCGCGCTGCAGGCGTTCCGCGCCTTCAAGATGCAGGAAGAGTTGCTCGGCTCCCTCGAGGACCTCGCCGCCCTCATCGGGCAGGAGGGCGACGTGGTCCGCGCGGTCCGGCTGCTTGCGTCGGCGACGGTGTCACGGGCTCGGCTGGGTCTGGCCCCGGCAACGCGCGCGGTTCGGCGCCACCAGGACTTGCATGACGCGCTGCAGCGGGCGCTGCCCGACGACGCCTTTACCGCGGCTTGGAACGAGGGACGCGACAGCGAGCTCGATGCCGCGATCCGTCAGGCGACCGCGGTGCGCGGCGATGCGGTGCCAGCCGGCATCGCCTGATTCCGCATCGGGCGGTGCGAGCCGCCCTGGCGGTCAGGCAGCCTTCGAGGCAGTCTTGCCGCGGCGACGCTTGGCGAACCACGCGGCGCCGAGGCCCGCGATGTACAGCGCGTACGTCTCCGGTTCCGGGATCGGCGCCGTCACCAGCGTCAATGTCATCGTCGGGCTCGTTTCCGAGATCCCGCAGCCGGCCGGTACGCCGGTGTAGGCGCAGATCGGGTCGGTGTGGCCGACGGTGTGGAACAGCTGCACGTTGTTGCTGGTCGCTTCGAGGAACTTGAGGTCGAAGTAGTTGACACCGCCGCCGGCGAGCGACGAGAACGCCTGCACCGGACCGAGGAAATCGGTGCTCACGCCATCAAGCTGGTTGCCGCTCACGTGCATCTTGTAGACCAGCACGGCCGGGTCAAACGTGAGGGTCTCGACCGGCGTCGCCATCGGATCGGCGATGTTGTAGAAGCTGACGTTCGCGCCGAGCACCTGCATGCCGCCGCCGGCGCAGCCGTCGGTGTTCGCGATCCAGCCTGACGATGCGAGGCAGGCGTCGGGGATGAAGAACGAGGCGGTGCCCTTCCAGCCGAGGCCCTCGAACGAGGCGCCGTAGGCCGGGTCCCAGTTGCCGGTGTAGACGGCGGCTTGCGCTGCGCCGCCGGTCATTGCCGCGGCCGCACAGAAGGCAGCGCTCAGCAACACGTTTCTGGTTCGTCTTTGCACCATCTTTGACCTCGACCTTTTCTTGGTTGTCCGAATGCGCCTGGGACGATCGTCCTAAGCAGGATCGGGACCTGCTGCCGACGATCACGTCCGGCCGCTCGATCCCTTACCGACGGAGTCAGTCTAGAGAGGTGGGTGGGCTTTCGATACGGCCGCGACCCCCTGCAATGCGGGCCGGACCCCGCATCTGCGGGAGGCGATGGCAGCGCGCTCAGCGGCGGCTGGCCCAGCGCGCGATCAGCGCGTGCAATGCATCGAGTCCATCGGTCAGCGCGGCCGGCCCCGGCTGCAGGATCAGCGGCGACTTCACCTCGTGCAGCTCGCCGTCGCGCACGGCCGGGATCGCGTCCCAGCCTGGGCGCGCGCGCACCTTCTCGGGCCGGAACTTCTTGCCGCACCAAGAGCCGATCACGAGATCGGGCGCCATCGCGATGATCTCGTCGCCGTCCGCGACGATGCGATCGCGGCCGAGACTCGCCATCGCCCGCTGCGGAAAGATGTCGTCGCCGCCGGCAACCCCGACCAGCTCGCTGACCCAGCGGATCGCGCTGATCATCGGCTCGTCCCACTCCTCGAAGTAGACGCGCGGCCGGCGCGGCAGCGCGGCGGCAGCCGCCCGGATTTCATCCACATGGGCTTCGAGCGCCGCTGAGTAGGCATGCGCCTTTGCTTCCGCGCCCACCATGGCGCCGAGCCGGCGCACGTAGCCGAGGATGCCGTCGATCGAGCGATGGTTGCTGATCCAGACCTCGACGCCGGCCTTGATCAGCGCCTGGGCAATGTCGGCCTGCATGTCGGAGAAGCCGATCGCCAGGTCCGGCTGCAGGTCGAGGATGCGATCGACTTTCGCGCTGGTAAAGGCCGAGACGCGCGGCTTCTCGTGGCGGGCGCGCGCCGGCCGAACCGTGAAGCCGGAGATGCCGACGATCCGGTGCTCCTCGCCGAGGGCGTAGAGCACCTCGGTCGGCTCTTCGGTCAGGCAGACGATGCGTTGCGGATAGGCGGCTGGCACCGCGCGACGCCGAAAAGGCCAGTCCGGCCGACTGCTCTGCTTCGCCGAACTAGGTGCGTTCGAAGATCGCCGCGATGCCCTGGCCGCCGCCGATGCACATCGTCACCAGCGCATAGCGGCCGTTGATGCGCTGCAGCTCGTAGATCGCCTTCGTGGCGATGATTGCGCCGGTCGCGCCGACCGGGTGGCCGAGCGAGATGCCCGAGCCGTTCGGGTTGACCTTTGCAGGGTCGAGCTCGAGCGCCTGCGTCACCGCGCAGGCCTGCGCCGCGAACGCCTCGTTCGATTCGATGACGTCGAGGTCCTTCGCCAACAACCCGGCGCGCTTCAGCGCCGCGCGCGAGGCCGGCACCGGGCCGAGGCCCATCAGCTTCGGGTCGACGCCGGCGTGCGCATAGGCGACCAGCCGCGCGATCGGCTTCAGGCTCGACGACTTCAGCGCGTCGCCGCTGGCCAGCACGAGCGCGGCGGCGCCATCGTTCAGGCCCGACGCATTGCCGGCGGTCACGCTGCCGTCGGGCTTGAACGCCGGCTTCATCTTCGCGAGCTGCTCGATCGTCGTGTCGCCGCGCACGTGCTCGTCGGTGTCGAAGACGACCGTGCCCTTGCGGGTCTTGATCTCGACCGGGACGATCTGCGACTTGAAGCGACCTTCGGCGATCGCTTTCGCGGCGCGCTGCTGGCTCGTGACCGCGAGCGCGTCCTGCATCTCGCGTGTGATGCCGTCGCGCGCGGCGACGTTCTCGGCGGTGATGCCCATGTGGATCGCATGGAACGGGTCGTGCAGGATGCCCAGCATGTAGTCGGTCGCCTGCAGGTCGCCCATCCGGCCGCCCCAGCGCGCGCCGTTCATGAAGTACGGGCCGCGACTCATCGATTCGGCGCCGCCGCCGATCGCGAGCTCGGCATCGCCGAGCAGGATCGTCTGCGCGGCCGAGACGATCGCCTGCAGCCCGGAGCCGCACAGCCGGTTCACGTTCATCGCCGGCGTCTCGTGCGGGATGCCGGCCTCGACGGCGGCGACCCGCGCCAGGTAGGCGTCGCGGGTGTCGGTCGGGATCACGTTGCCCATCACGACGTGGCCGATCGTCGCGGCCTCGGCCCCGCTGCGCTTCAGCGCCTCGCGCACCGCGGTGGTCGCGAGCTGCGTCAGCGGCACGTCCTTGAGGGCGCCGCCGAAGGTGCCGATCGCGGTCCG
>JBDSAB010000090.1:0-6496 GCA_039922395.1 Caldimonas sp. | reverse complement strand
GAAGCCCTCGAGCCGGCCCTCGCCGCCGCGAACGCCGACGCGCCATTGCTTGCGCCGCAGGAGGTCGTGCTCGTCACCGGCATCTCCGGCTCGGGCAAGTCGGTCGCGCTGCACGCGCTCGAGGATGCCGGCTTCTTCTGCGTCGACAACCTGCCGCCCGAACTGCTGCGCGACTTCCTGCTGCTGGAGCACCGCCGCAGCGATCGCCGGGTCGCGATCGCGGTCGATGTGCGCAGCGCCGGCTCGCTGCCGCATCTGCTGCCCGCGCTCACGCAACTGCGCAGCGAAGGCATTCCGGTCCAGGGCGTGTTCCTCGACGCGAGCACCGATGCCCTGGTGCGCCGCTTCTCCGAGACGCGCCGGCCGCATCCGCTGTCCGACCAGACCCCATTCCAGCTGTCGGGCCACGGCACCATGGAGATTGCCGGCGACGGGCGGCGCGCGCTGATCGACGCGATCGAGCTCGAACGCCAGTTGCTCGCCGAGCTGCGCGAGGTGTCGACGGTGATCGACACCAGCCAGCTGCGCCCGGCCCAGCTGCGCGCCTGGATGCGCGATCTGGTCGGCGCCGACGACAGCCGGCTGACCCTGGTCTTCGAAAGCTTCGCCTTCAAGCACGGCGTGCCGCTCGACGCGGACTACGTGTTCGACGTGCGCGTGCTGCCGAATCCGCACTACGTGCGCGAACTGCGACCGCTCACCGGGCGCGACAAGGACGTCGCGCTCTATCTCGAATCGCAACCCGAGGTCGGCGACATGCTGTCGCAGATCGAGACATTCATCGCGCGCTGGCTGCCGGCCTTCGTGCGCGACCAGCGCAGCTACCTCACGGTCGCGATCGGCTGCACCGGAGGACAGCACCGATCGGTCTACTTCGCCGAGGTGCTCTCGCAGCGCTTCCGCGGCCGCTCGGCCACGCTGATCCGGCACCGCGAGCTCGACCGACTCAGCTGAGACACGACATGCCGGGCGACCTCGAACTGCCGCTGTTCCCGCTGCAGAGCGTGCTGTTTCCCGACGGGCTGCTCGAACTGAAGGTGTTCGAGGCGCGCTATCTCGACCTGATCGCAGCGTGCCTGCGCGCAGGGACCGGCTTCGGCGTCGTCAGCCTGAGCCGCGGCCATGAAGTTCGTCGCACGGTCGAGGAGGTGGCGTTCGAATCGGTCGGCACGGTCGCCGAAATCCTTGATGTCGACAGCACGCAGACCGGCATCCTGCAGGTCCGTTGTCGCGGCACCGCGCGCTTCGAGGTGACAGCCAGCCGCCAGCAGGCGGACGGGCTCTGGCTGGCTGTCACCACACCCATCGACGACGATGTCACGGTCGAACCGACCGCCGCGCT
Organism: Caldimonas sp.; assembly: GCA_039922395.1. Classification (GTDB taxonomy): domain Bacteria; phylum Pseudomonadota; class Gammaproteobacteria; order Burkholderiales; family Burkholderiaceae_C; genus Schlegelella_A. The sequence continues at coordinate 5,154 of JBDSAB010000090.1, read as the reverse complement.
CGAACCGGCGGCGCGCGGCCTGGCCGATGCCATCGCCGCACTCAAGGACCAGGGCGTCGAGCCGTTCCTGGCGCCACATCGATTCGACGACGCCGGCTGGGTCGCGAACCGCTGGTGCGAGATCCTGCCGATCCCGATGCCGGCCAAGCAGAAGCTGATGGCGCTGCCGGACCCGCTGCTCCGCCTCGAGGTCGTCGACGACATCCTGCGGCGAAAGCCGAACGCCTGATACGCGCCGCGGCGCAGCGCCGGGCCGCCTCGTCTCACTCCGACAGGAGCCGACGCAAGGGGGCCGGCAGACCCAGGGCCAGCGCCTCTGCGCGCGTGAACCACTGTCCGTCGGCCCATCGGCCCGTCATCGCATCGACGCGCGCCTGACTTGTTCGAGCCGGCACGACCCAGCGCCGCGGGTGCAGCGTCCAATCGAGGTGCGTGAGGACGTGGGTGAAGCTCGACAGGATTTCGAGCTTGCCGGGCCATTCCGAACTTGATGCGTCGAGCTCGGCTTCGGAGGGCAGCTCCGGCAAGCTCCAGAGGCCGGCCCACACGCCCTGCTCGGGCCGGCGGGTCAGCCACAACCGGTCGCGCCACGCGAGCCACAACCACACATGCTCGCGCGTGCCGCGACGGAGGCGGCGCACTTTGACCGGATAGCGCTCGACCGTGCCGGTTCGCGCCGCAACGCAGAGGTCGGCGGCCGGGCACGGCAGGCAGTGTGGCGAGCGCGCGAGGCAGACCGTCGCGCCGAGGTCCATCAGCCCCTGCGTGTAGCGTGCGACGTCGGTCGCTGGCAGCAGATCGGTCGCGCGGTCCCAGAGCTCGCGATGGGCGCGCGCCTCGCCGAGATCGCCTTCGAAAGCAAGCAGCCGCGCGAGCACGCGCTTGACGTTGCCATCGAAGATCGCGACCCGCTCGTCGAAGCAGAACGCGGCGATCGCCGCCGCGGTGCTGCGCCCGATCCCCGGCAGATCCATCAGCTCGCCGCTGGTCTGCGGAAAGCGTCCGCCGTGATCGGTGGCAACCACCTTTGCACAGCGATGCAGGTTGCGGGCCCGGCTGTAGTAGCCGAGGCCACTCCAAAGCGCGAAGACGTCGTCGATCGAGGCGCTCGCCAACGCGAGGACGTCCGGAAAGCGCTGCAGAAAGCGTTCGTAGTAGCCGAGCACCGTTGCGACCTGGGTCTGCTGCAGCATCACCTCCGAGAGCCAGACGCGGTACGGGTCGCGGGTGTGCTGCCACGGCAAGGTGTTGCGGCCGTGCACGCGCTGCCAGGCGACGATGCGGTCGCCGAACGCCAGAGGGCGATCCACGACTTCCGGCATCGTGCGGTTCGCGTCCGGGCCGCTCAGGCCGGGACGCGTCGCTCGTCGATCGGTTGAACGTCGTCGAAGAGCGGAAGGTCCATGCCCTGGTCGGCGGGTCCGAGCGATCCGGCGGCCGGCGGTGGCAGAAACGCGCCGTCGAAGTCGGCGCCGAGCGGGGCCGCACACGCATGCTCGCGCAATGCCTCGGCCAGTTCGTTCAACTTGGCGACCTGCTGCACCAGGCGCTGGTCCTGGGCTTCGAGCTGAGCGAGGCTCTGCTCGAGTTCGCCGCCCGCCGACTGGATGCGCTCGAGCGACTCGCGGCGGTGCTTGAACCCCTTGCGCCGTTCGCGCAGCTGCGAGTCGACCTGCGCCGACGTCGCCCTATTCCAGAGCTCGATCTCGCTGCTCGCGCTTTCGAAGACGACGCGCAGCTTCGAGAGCAGCATCAGGCGAAACTGCTCCATGAACTTCGGCTGCGAGAGTCGCAGTGCCAAGGTCAGGCCGAGGTACTGGACGTAGTTGCTTTCGATCATCCGCAGCTCTTTGGCGTAACGATCCACTTCGGGCGACTTGCCGAGGGCCAGGCTGAAGCCGAACTCCGCGTTGAGACGCGCAAATGTAGCTTCGAGCATCTCGCGTACTTCTCCGGAGCGCACCGATGCGGACACGAGCAACGCCTGCAGGCGCGCGCACAGCGCGGCGAACGCCTTCTTGCCGCCGAGGTTGAGCGCTGAGGCGCCCATCGCCCGCTGCATCTCGTCGACCTCGTCGCGCAGGCGATCCGACGACAACTCGAGCAGCACCTCCTTCAGCATCCGCGCATGGACCGAACGCATCGCCTGCAGCAAGGCCGTGCAGTGCTCGAACTCGGCACTCTCGGCATCGATCCGCTGCAGCATCATGCGGACCTTCGACGCGTTGCGGCCGCGCAGGCCGCGGAGTTCGAGCATCTGCTCCGCGAGCTGACGGCGCTGATCTCCGATGTGTCTCCCGGCATGGAACTCGATCTGCTGCGTACCATCGAGGACGACCTGCTCGAGCAGCGCGCGGCGCTGCGGCAGCAGTTGCGCGCCGAGTGCTTCTTCGAGCGCAGGCAGGCGGCTCGCCCGCAGGCCGGCCGCATCGCCCGAGACCCGCGCGGCGAGCGCCTGGCGCGCCGACAGCGGGAAGACGCGATCCGACGGCACCGCGAGGGCCCGCGCCGTGTCGTGCTGCTGCGCGGCGATCTGCGCCTGCACCTGCTCGGGCGTGGCCAGCGGATCCTCGAGCGCATCGATCTTGTTCAGCACGACGAACCGGCTCGCGGCCTGCGCCCCAAGGTGGTCGCGCCAGATCGCCATGTCGGAGCGCGTAACCCCGGTGTCCGCGCCGAGGATGAAGACGGTGGCATGCGCGGTCGGCAGCAGGCTCAGCGTCAGCTCCGGCTCCGCACCGATCGCATTCAGGCCCGGCGTGTCCAGCACCACCAGCCCGCGTTTCAAAAGCGGATGCGGGTAATTGATCACTGCATGTCGCCAGGCCGGGACCTCGACCCGTCCGTCTGCGCCGGACGGCGGGTTGTCGTCAGGACGCTCGTCGTCCCAGAAGCCGAGAGCACGGGCACGTTCGCGCTCGACCCATTCGGTCCGCGTGACTTCCTGCAATGACTCCGCGAGCTTGTTCACGTCACCGAGGTCGAGCGGGAAGCGCCGCCATGCGCGAGGTTGCTGCTTCAGGTCACCGAGCGGTACACCTTCGAGACGCGTCTCGATCGGCAGCAGTGACAGCGCAGCCGGCTCGCCGGCGTCCCAACCGAGCTCGACCGGGCACATCGTGGTGCGGCCCGGCGTTGCCGGAAGAATCCGCCGACCGGTATCGGCGAAGAAGATCGCATTGATCAGTTCGGACTTGCCGCGCGAGAACTCGGCGACGAACGCGAGGACCAGCTTCTCGTTGGTCAGCCGGTCGCGCAGCGAAGCCAGCTGCGGCGCGGTCGCGCCGCGCATCAGGTCGCGCTCGGCGAGGTAGCGGGTCAGCTCGTCGAGCCGACGCGCGAGTCCCGCACGCCAGCCGCCGAGCGCGTCGAGACTGATCGCGAGAGAAGGCGCCATGCAACCACGGTTTCCGAAGCGAGCGCATCGTAGCCCAACGATTTCGCTCGAACGCCCCGATACATCCGGTCACGTCCCTGCAAGCGTGGAGTGCGACCGCTCAGCGCCGTTGGCAGCCGGAACAGAAGAACGTGGCCCGCTGGCCCTGCACGATGCGACGCACCGTCGAACCGCAGCGCAGACACGGCTTTCCGGCGCGGCCGTAGACCCGCGCCTGCAACTGGAACGCGCCGGCCATACCGTGGGCGTCGCGAAAGTCGCGGAGGGTCGATCCGCCGCTTTCGAGGGCACGCGCCAGGGTGCGCCGCACGGCCTCGGCGAGCGCTTCACAGCGCGCGCGGCTGAGTCGGTCCGAACGAGTGCGTGGATCGATGCCGGCCTCGAACAGTGCTTCGCAGGCGTAGATGTTGCCGGCGCCGACGACGATGTCGCCGCCGAGCAGCGCGGTCTTGACCGCGACGCGTCGACGGCGCAGCGCCTTGTAGAGATGGTCGCCGGTGAACGCCGGATCGAACGGCTCGACACCGAGGCCGGCCAGCAGCTTCGCGGCCGCGCCGGCATCGATCGCCGGTGACCAGACGACTGCGCCGAACCGGCGCGGATCGGTCAGCCGGAGGGTGCCGCGCGCCGTCACCAGATCGAAGTGGTCATGCGGCCCGGGTGCATCGAAAGAGTTCCCGAACGAGAGCGAACCGGACATGCCGAGGTGCATCAGCAGACCGCCCCGGTCGAGCGGCAGCCACAGGTATTTGCCGCGTCGGGTGACCGGCCCCACCTTCTGCGCGACGATCTGGCGCGGCTCCACGCCGAGCGGCCAGCGCAGCGGTTTGCCGAGGCGCACGGCAGTCACTTCGGCACCGTGGATGCGCTCGGCAAAGCTGAGCCGAGTGACCTCGACCTCGGGAAGTTCGGGCATGCAGGGAATTATCCCGAACGCGCGGAGTCGCACTCTGCCGCTTGCGTTACGCTCATGGATTACCGCGTGGGCCCCCATCCAAGGAACCCGTCGATGCCCGCCCTTTTTCCTCGCTTCCGCCTCGCACGAACTCTCGTGGCGGCCGCGGCTTCTCTCGCGCTCGCGCACGGCGCCGCGGCCCAGCCGACCGCCTCGAAAGTCGACAACTCCGGACTCGATGCGGCCCTGTTCTACCAGCTGATGGTCGGCGAGATCGAGCTGCGGTCGGGCGAAGTCGGCACGGCTTACCAGGTGCTGCTCGAAGCCGCGCGGCGCACGCGCAACGAGCAGGTGTTCCGGCGCGCGACCGATGTCGCGTTGCAGGCGCGCGCCGGTGAACAGGCGCTCGGCGCCGTGCAGGCCTGGCGCATCGCGCTGCCGGAATCGGACGAAGCGCTTCGTTATCAGATCCAGCTGCTCGTCGCGCTGAACCGGGCGAACGAGACGCTCGAACCGCTGACGACGCTCTTGCGCATCACCCCGCTGCCACAGCGGCCGGCCTTGATGGCTGCGCTGCCTCGGCTCTTCGGCCGCGCCACCGACCGACGTGCGATGGCCGAACTGCTCAGCCAGGCGCTGCAACCCTACCTCGACGCCCCGGAGACGCGAAGCGCCGCCGGCACCGCGCTCGGACGCAGCTGGCTCGCCGCGCTGGATTCGAATCGAGCGCTTGAATATGCGCGCCGCGCCCACGAGGCCGATCCGGCGAACGAGAGCCCGGCGCTCCTTGCGCTCGAAATGCTGCCTGGCACGCCGGCCGCGGAACCGATCGTCAAGGGCTATTTGCAGGCCAAGCCTGACG
>JBDSAB010000089.1:0-10578 GCA_039922395.1 Caldimonas sp. | reverse complement strand
ATCGACGTGGTCGGATGGCTCAGGCCTTTCAGCGCCTGGATGAAGCAGATGCTCGCCACCAGATACAGCAGCGTGACGAGGTTCAGGCTCACTTCTTGTCTCCGTCGGCCGCCGCGATCGCCTTCGGCTTGTCCTTCTTCCTGAACATCTCGAGCATTCGTCGCGTGACGAGGAAGCCGCCGAAGACGTTGACCGCGGCCAGCGCCACCGCGAGCACGCCCATCGCCTTGCCGAGCGGCGTCTCGGTGAGGGCGGCGGCGAGCATCGCCCCGACGATGACGATTGCCGAGATCGCGTTGGTCACCGCCATCAGCGGCGTGTGCAGCGCCGGCGTCACGGTCCAGACGACGTGGTAGCCGACGTAGATCGCCAGCACGAAGATGATCAGGTTGATGACGGTGTGGGAGACGACGTCCATGGATCTGTCCGTTCTTCTATTTGCGTTTCACTTCGCCGCCCTGCGTCATCAGGCAGGCGGCGACGATGTCATCGTCCATCGGCACGGCGAAGCCACCCTCCTTGGTGAGGACGAGCTTCAGGAAGTCGAGCACGTTCCTGGCGTAGAGCGACGACGCATCGGCGCCAACGCGCGCCGCGAGGTTGGTCTCGCCGACGATGGTGACGCCGTGGCGGACGACGGTCTGGTCGGCGACGCTGAGCGGCGTGTTGCCGCCGATGCCGTCGGGTCCCTTGCCGGCGGCGAGGTCGACGATGACCGAGCCCGGCTTCATCGACTTGACCATCTCCTCGGTGATCAGCGTCGGTGCGGCGCGGCCCGGGATCAGCGCCGTGCTGATGACGATGTCGGCGGCGGCGACGCGCTTGGCGACCTCGACCTTCTGGCGGTCGAGCCAGCTCTGCGGCATCGCCTTGGCGTAGCCGCCCACGCCCTCGGCCGCTTCCTTTTCCTCGGGCGTCTCGTAGGGCACGTCGATGAACTTGCCGCCGAGCGACTCAACCTGCTCCTTGACGCTCGGCCGCACGTCGCTCGCCTCGATCACCGCGCCGAGCCGCTTGGCGGTGGCGATCGCCTGCAGGCCGGCCACGCCGACGCCGAGGATGACGACCCGGGCCGCCTTCACGGTGCCGGCGGCCGTCATCAGCATCGGGAAGAAGCGCTGGTACTTGTCGGCCGCAATCATCACCGCCTTGTAGCCGGCGATGTTGGCCTGGCTCGACAGCACGTCCATGCTCTGCGCGCGGGTCGTGCGCGGCGCGGCCTCGAGGGCGAAGCTGGTGAGGCCGGCGGTCGCAAGCGCCTGCAGGCCGTCCTTGTCGAAGGGGTTGAGCATGCCGACGAGGGCAGCACCGTTCTTCATCGCCGGCAATTCGGCGACGCTCGGCGAACGCACCTTCAGGACCAGGTCAGCGCCGAGCGCGCCGGCTCGGTCGGTGATCTCGGCGCCGGCGGCGGTGTAAGCGGAATCGGTGGCGCTCGCCGCCAGGCCAGCACCCGACTGGACCCGGATCGTGTGGCCCTGCGCCTTCAGCTTCTTCGCGGTCTCGGGCGTCACGGCAACCCGCGTCTCGCCTGCAGACGTCTCGAGCGGTACCCCTATGAGCATCTTGTCTCCCTCAAGCGCCTTTCGCCGGACTCGGGAGCTTACACAAGAACCGCGCGGCGCCCTGTCGGTGTCGGCCCGCTGAGACGACGGCCCGCAGCAGGCCGATAAGATCGGCCGATGCCGAGCCGCTGGAAGCCGAACGTGACCGTCGCCGCGATCATCGATCGCACCGTCGACGGCCGGCACGAGTTCCTGCTGGTCGAAGAAGAGACGAGTGAGGGCCTGCGCCTCAACAACCCGGCCGGCCACCTCGACCCGGGTGAGACGCCGCAGCACGGTGCCGAGCGCGAGGCGCTCGAGGAGACGGCCTGCCGGTTCACGCCCGACAGCCTGCTCGGCATCTACCTGTCGCGCGTGCGCCGGCCGGCCAACGGCGACGACGTGACGTACCTGCGGGTCGCGTTCGGCGGTTGGGCGTCCGAGCCGGAACCGGGCCGGACGCTCGATGCCGGCATCGTCCGCACGCTGTGGATGAGCCTCGCCGAGGTGCGCGCCAGCCGCGAGCGCCATCGCAGCCCGCTGGTCCTGCGCTGCATCGAAGACCGCGTCGCCGGCCGCCGCTGGCCGCTCGACACCGTGTACAGCGATCCGAGCGTCTTTGCGAGCGACGCGGAAAAAGAGGCCGACACCTAAAATTGTGCCGGTGAAACCCCGGCGCATCGTGGTCGGCTTGTCCGGCGGTGTCGATTCCGCGGTCAGCGCGTACCTGCTGCAACGCCAGGGCCACGAAGTGGTCGGCGTCTTCATGAAGAACTGGGAAGACGACGACGACTCCGAATACTGCTCGTCGAACGCCGACTTCGTCGACGCCGCGTCGGTCGCCGACGTCCTCGGCATCGAGATCGAGCACGTCAACTTCGCCGCCGACTACAAGGACCGCGTGTTCGCCGAGTTCCTGCGCGAGTACAAGGCCGGCCGCACGCCGAATCCGGACGTGCTCTGCAATGCCGAGATCAAGTTCAAGGCGTTCCTCGACCACGCGGTCGAACGCGGCGCCGAGCTGATCGCGACCGGCCATTACGCACGTGTGCGCGACGTCGGCGGTGCGTTCGAACTGCTGAAGGGCCTCGACCCGCTGAAGGACCAGAGCTACTTCCTTCATCGGCTGAACCAGGCGCAGCTCGCGAAGACGCTGTTTCCGCTCGGCGAGATCGCGAAGACCGAGGTGCGCCGGGTCGCTGCCGAGATCGGCCTGCCGAATGCGAAGAAGAAGGACTCGACCGGCATCTGCTTCATCGGCGAGCGGCCGTTCCGCGAGTTCCTGAACCGCTATCTCGCGAACGAGCCGGGGCCGATCGAGGACGACCGTGGCCGCACCGTCGGTGAGCACGTCGGCCTGAGCTTCTACACGCTCGGCCAGCGCAAGGGCATCGGCCTCGGTGGCGTGAAGGAGCGCGCGGGCACGCGCGGCGGCAGCGACCATGCGCCATGGTTCGTCGCACGCAAGGACCTCGCCCGCAATGCGCTGATCGTCGTGCAGGGCCACGACCATCCGTGGCTGCTGTCGCAGGCGCTGGTGGCCGGCGACCCGAGCTGGGTCGCCGGGTCCGCGCCCGACGCGGCCGAACTGGCGGCGAAGACGCGCTATCGACAGGCGGATGCGGCCTGCGAGTTCGAGGCAGAGCCCGGCCAAGGTGACGACATCGGTACCAGCGACGGCCCGACGTTCCGCCTGCGCTTCGAGCAGCCGCAATGGGCGGTGACGCCGGGGCAATCGGCCGTGCTGTACGCCGGTGACGTCTGCCTCGGGGGCGGCGTCATCGGCGCTGCGCTCTGACGTCGGGCGATACTGGACGACCCACGGGACTTGCGACCACGCCATGTACCTGCCTGCCCACTTTGACGAGAAGCGCCTCGACGTGCTGCACGCACTCGTGCGGCGCCATCCGTTCGGCCTGCTCGTCACGCAGACGGCGGACGGGCCGAGCGCGAACGGCATTCCGTTCATCCTCGATCCGGATGGTGCGGCCGGCCTCGGCACGCTGCGCGGTCATGTCGCGCGCGCGAATCCGGTCTGGCGCGAGGCTGCGACCGACGTGCCGTCACTGGTCGTGTTCCAGGGTCCCGACGCCTATGTGTCACCGGGCTGGTATCCGAGCAAGGCCGAGCACGGCAAGGTGGTGCCGACCTGGAACTATGTGATGGTGCAGGCGCGCGGCCGGCTGCGCGCCATCGACGATCCGGCCTGGCTGCTGCAGCTGGTGACGCGTTTGACCGAGCGCCACGAGACGCCGCGAAGCGCCCCGTGGGCGGTCAGCGATGCGCCGGCGGACTACGTGCAGACGATGCTGCGCGCGATTGTCGGCATCGAGCTCGAGCTGACATCGTTGAGCGGCAAGTGGAAGGTCACGCAGAACCGCCCGGCCGCCGATCGTGCCGGCGTCGTCGACGGCCTCAAGGCGGTTGGCGATGACGTCGCGATGGCGCTGGCGGCGCAGGTCGAGCGGCCCGGCAGCGTCGGCTGACGTCTCCGGACGCGCGGACATGAATCGCGCTCGCCTCGACGCGCTGAGATGAAGCCGTTCAGATGGTTCTCGTTCGCCGTGGCCGCGCTCGGCAGCGCCCTCGCGCTGCCGGTCGGTGCGGCGCCGCCGTTCGAGGATTCGATCGCGCAGCGGGTTCTCGCCTGCACCGGGTGCCACGGTCCGCAGGGGCGCGCGGCACCGGACGGCTACTACCCGCGCATCGCCGGCAAGCCGCCGATCTATCTGTACAACCAGCTGCTGAACTTTCGCGACGGCCGCCGCCGATACGGCCTGATGACCGGCCTGCTGACGCCGCTCGACGATGCCTACCTGCGCGAGATCGCGACGCACTTCGCCGGCCTCGAAGTCGCCTACCCGCCGCCGCAACCGGCGAAGGGAAACGCCACGGTGATCGAGCAAGGGCGGCTGCTCGTGGTGCAGGGCGATCCGGCGCGGCGCATCCCGGCCTGCGTGCAGTGCCACGGTGACGCGATGATGGGCGTCGCGCCGTCGATTCCCGGCCTGCTCGGCCTGCCGCGCGACTATCTGAATGCCCAGCTCGGCGCGTGGAAGACCGGCATCCGCCGCGCCCAGGCGCCCGACTGCATGAACGAGGTCGCCAAGGCGCTGACGCCGCAGGACATCAGTGCGGTGTCGGCCTGGCTGGCGGCGCAACCGGCCTCCGGCAAGCCGGCCACGTCGCTGCCGCGGCCGTTGCCGCTCGACTGCGGCGGCATGACGCCGTCTGCGGCCGGGGGCTCGAAGTGACCGCACGCCGCGTCATCGCGCTGCTGCTCGGCGCACTCTTCATCGCGGCCGCGGTGGTCGTTGCCCTGAACGTCCGCGACGAGGGCGAGGGCCTCGAATCGCCCTTGGCCGACAGCATCGCGACGCGCACGCCGGCCGACCTGATCGCGCGTGGCGAGTACCTGGCGCGGGCTGGCGACTGCATTGCCTGCCACACGACCCGCGGCGGCGTGCCGTATGCGGGCGGGCGCGGCATCGAGACGCCGTTCGGCACCGTCTACGCGCCGAACCTGACACCCGACCCGCAGACCGGCCTCGGCAATTGGTCGGCGAGCGATTTCTGGCGCGCGCTGCACAACGGGCGCTCGCGCGACGGCCGGCTGCTCTATCCGGTGTTCCCGTACCCGAACTACACCCGCGTCGTTCGGGCCGACTCGGATGCGATGTACGCCTACCTGCGCAGCCTGCCGCCGGTCGTACAAGCGAGCCCGCCGCACACGCTCGGCTTCCCGTTCAACCTGCAGGCGTCGCTCGCCATCTGGCGCGCCCTCTACTTCAAGCCCGGCGTCTACACGGCCGATCCGGCGCGGCCGGCCGAATGGAACCGTGGCGCCTACCTGGTCGAGGGGCTCGGCCACTGCAACGCCTGCCACTCGAGCCGCAATGCGCTGGGTGCGCCGGTCGGCCCGCTCGACCTCGCCGGCGGACTGATCCCGGTGCAGAACTGGTACGCGCCGTCGCTGACCGGCGGCGATGAGTCGGGCGTGGCCGACTGGGAAACGCACGACGTCGTCGCGATGCTGAAGACCGGCGTCTCGGCGCGCGGCGCCGTGCTGGGGCCCATGTCCGAGGTCGTGCTGAACAGCACCCAGTACCTGTCGGACGCCGACCTGGCGGCGATGACCGCCTACCTGAAGGCGCTCCAGGTCGTCCGGCCTGCGCGCGCCGCCGCCTCGGCACCCGCAGCTCGCACGGATGCGCAGGCGCGCGGCGCCCGCCTGTACGAGACCCACTGCGTCGCCTGCCACGGCGAGCGAGGCGATGGCGTCCGCGGCGCCTACCCCGCGCTGGCCGGCAGCCGCGCGGTGACGATGGCGTCGTCAGCGAATCTGGTGCACGTCGTGCTGCAGGGCGGCTTTCCGCCGACGACCGCGGGCAACCCGCGCCCGTTCGGCATGCCGCCGTTCGCGACGACGCTCAGCGATGCCGAGGTGGCTGACCTGCTGACGTTCGTGCGCGGCGCCTGGGGCAACCGCGGCGCGCCGGTGTCGACGCTCGACGTCAGCCGCTTCCGCAGCGACGTGCGGCCGTAGCCGCGCCAGAAAGGAAGACGCCCCCTGGCTTAAAACGGGATGTCGTCGTCCATGTTGTCGAAGCCGGTCGACGACTTCGGCGCTGCCTTCGCGACCGCTGCCGGGCGTGACGCCGGCTGCTGACGGTTGCCGTAGCCGCTCGGCTCGCCGCCGTCGTCGGCGCCGCCGCCCATGCCTTCGCGGCCGCCGAGCATCTTCATCTCCTCGGCGATGATCTCGGTCGTGTACTTCTCGGCGCCGTCCTTGTCCTGCCACTTGCGGGTCTTCAGGCGCCCCTCGACGTAGACCGAGCGGCCCTTCTTCAGGTACTCGCCGGCGATCTCGGCCAGGCGGTCGTAGAAGACGACGCGATGCCACTCGGTCTCCTCGACCTTGTCGCCGGAATCCTTCGCCTTCCAGGTCCGCGTCGTCGCGACGCCGATATTGCAGACAGCACTGCCGTTCGGCGTGTAGCGGACCTCCGGATCCCTGCCGAGGTTGCCGATGATGATGACCTTGTTGACCGACGCCATGACGCGCTCCTGAGACGAGAAAGAGGGTTCGTCGAATTATGCGACCGGCCCGCTCCGCGGCGCGCCCTCCGAAGCGGGAGACCCCCGAACGGGGACGGTGCCGTAACATCCGGCGCCCTATCCTCGTTGCATGTCCGCCGCCCTCGCCTCGCCGCGCACCGACCCCGCGCGGATCCTTCAAGACGTCTTCGGCTACGCCGCGTTCCGCGATGCGCAGGCCGAGATCGTCGCTCACGTCACCGGCGGCGGCGACGCCCTCGTGCTGATGCCGACCGGCGGCGGCAAGAGCCTGTGCTTTCAGGTGCCGGCGATCGCGCGCCACGCCGAAGGGCGCGGCGTCGCGCTGGTCGTCAGCCCGCTGATCGCGCTGATGCACGACCAGGTCGGCGCGCTCGAGGAGGCCGGCGTCCATGCCGCGTTCCTCAACTCGTCGCTCGAGGCCGAGGAGGCGCGCACGATCGAGCGCGAGATGATGGGCGGCCGCCTCGTCCTGCTGTATGCGGCGCCGGAACGGATCACGACGCCGCGCTTCCTGGCCCAGCTCGATTCGCTGCACGAGCGCGGCCTGCTCAGCCTGTTCGCGATCGACGAGGCGCACTGCGTCAGCCAGTGGGGCCATGACTTTCGCGAGGACTACCTCGGTCTGCACGTGCTGCACGAGCGATATGCCGACGTGCCGCGGATCGCGCTGACCGCCACTGCCGACGATCTGACCCGCGCCGACATCATCGAACGCCTGCAGTTGCAGGACGCGCGCATCTTCGTCAGCAGCTTCGACCGCCCGAACATCCGCTATGCGGTGGTCGAGAAAGACAACGCCAAGACCCAGCTGCTGCGCTTCCTGCGCGACGAGCACGAGGGCGACGCCGGCATCGTCTACTGCCAATCGCGCAAGAAGGTCGACGAGACCGCCGAGTGGCTGCGCGGCGAAGGCATCGCCGCGCTGGCGTACCACGCCGGTCTCGATGCCGACGTGCGCCGGCGCCACCAGGACCGCTTCCTGCGCGAAGAAGGCCTGGTGATGGTCGCGACGATCGCGTTCGGGATGGGTATCGACAAGCCGGACGTTCGCTTCGTCGCCCACCTCGACCTGCCGAAGAACATCGAGAGTTACTACCAGGAGACCGGCCGCGCCGGCCGCGACGGCCTGCCGGCCGATGCGTGGATGGCGTACGGTCTCGCCGACGTCGTCAACCAGCGCCGGATGATCGACGATGGCCCGGCCGGCGAGGAGTTCAAGCGCGGCCAGCGCGCCAAGCTCGATGCGCTGCTCGCGCTGGCCGAGACCCACGCATGCCGGCGGATGCGCCTGCTCGCCTACTTCGGCGAGCCGAGCCGGCCGTGCGCGCCGCCGCAGAACGCCTGCGACAACTGCCTCGCGCCGCCGGCGACGTGGGACGCGACCGAGGCCGCGCGCAAGGCGCTGAGCTGCATCTACCGGTTCCACCAGCAGCGCGGCCAGCGCTTCGGCGCCGGCCACCTGATCGACGTGCTGCGCGGCAAGCCGACCGACAAGGTCGCGCAGCATGGCCACGACACGCTGTCGACGTTCGGCATCGGCGCCGACATCGGCGAGACGCAGTGGCGCAGCGTGCTGCGCCAGCTGATCGCGCTCGGCTACCTGCACACCGAGGGTGAATACAACACCCTGGAGCTCGACGCGAGTGCCCGCGACGTGCTGCGCGGCGAGGTCCAGTTGCTGCTGCGGGTGCCGGCCGAGACGGCCGGACGCGGCCGGAGCGCCAAGGCGCGCGGCCCGCGCGGCGCCGGAAAGGCCGCGCCGATCGCGCTCGACGACGCCGCACAGGTCCGCTTCGACGCGTTGAAGGCGTGGCGGGCCGCGATCGCGCGCGAGCACAACCTGCCGGCCTACGTGGTGTTTCACGACGCAACGCTCGCCGAGATGGCGCGGACCTGTCCGCAATCGCTCGACGAGCTCGGTGCGATCAGCGGCGTCGGCGCAAAGAAGCTCGACGCCTACGGAGCGGACATCCTGCGGGTCGTCGCCGACGACCTGTAGGCGCGCAGCGGCGCCGCGGGCCGGAGCGACCTTCCGCCGGCGGCCGATTCGGCCAAAAGGGTCGAGATCGATCGTTGCCGGCCGCCAAATCCGGCAAATCCAGCGACGTTTCGCAATGGGTTTTCACCCCGTCGTCCGATCTGCGCCGTAACACCCCCGATCACCCCTTCGATGGGGCAAACTTTCCCCGTGCCGGCCGCACCCGAACCCACCGACGATGCCTTGATGACCGCCTATGCCGGCGGCGACGCTGCGGCGTTCGAACTGCTGTATGCGCGTCACCGCACCGGCCTCTACCGCTTCGTGCGGCGTCTGCTCGGCAGCGCGCTGGCCGCGCAGACCGACGAGGTATTCCAGGACACGTGGCTGCGCGTCGTGCAGTCGCGTGCGCGCTGGAGCCCGCAGGGCGCGACGTTCCGGACCTGGCTCTACACGCTCGCGCACCACCGCGTGATCGACCTGCTGCGCCGCTCGGGCCGCGAGGTCGCCCTCGATGCGTTCGAGGATGAAAGCGGCGAGCCGTGGCAGCCGGACGGCACCGCCTGGCAGCACTGGCCGCCGCCGGCCAGCGCCGCGGCGCCGAGCGAGGACCTCGCGTTCTGGCGGCGTGCCGGCGAGAAGCTGCTGCAGTGCCTCGAACAGTTGCCGCTGCCCCAGCGCAGCGCGTTTCTTCTCCACCATGACGACGGCCTCGCGCTCGATGAGGTCGCGAAGGCGCTCGAGGTCGGCTTCGAGACCGCGAAGACGCGACTGCGCTATGCGATGAGCAAGCTGCGCGCGTGCATGGGTGCCCACCTCGCGCCGTTTCAGGAAGGTGCCCCGTGACGCGCGCCGACGACTCCGGCGCCGAACACGACGCCTACCTGCGCTCGGCGCTGCGTCATGCCCCGGACGCGTCGCTCGCGCCGCCGGATGCGCTCGACGATGCGATCCTGCGCCGCGCGCGCTCGGCGACGGCAGAGGCGGGGGTGGGATCGCCGGCGCAGATCCCGTTGCCACGCGATGTCTCGCGTCAACACCTTTCGCGGGTTCCAAGTTCGGGGATCGATCGCTTCTGGAGCGGCCTGGCCGGCGCATGGTCGTGGCTCGCCCGACCTGCCGTCGCATCCGGATTCGCCGGCGTGATGGTCGCGACGCTGGTCGGCGTGATGTGGTGGGGCCGTCCGCTCGACGATGCAATGCCGGGGCGCTTCGAGCCGTCCGCACCCAGCGCGCCGGCTGCGTCCGCTCAAGATTCGGGCATGGCGGCGATGCGCAGCGAGCCGTCCAAGGCTGACGCGCAACCGAGCCCGGCGGAAGCATCGGGCCCGACCACGGACGACGCTAAATTGCGCCGCGAAGCGGCTGCCGACGCAGCGCAGCGGCCGACCGCCGGAGCGCTGAACCGTTCGAAGCAAATTGGCCCGCGTGAATCGATTGAACCCGCGTCCCCGCCGGCAACGGCACAAGCAGCGCCCGAAATCCTCGCGAAGCGACGACCCGCGCCTGCCGCGTTTCCGGACCCCTCGGAGCTCCGCATCGAGCCCCAGGCGCGCGAGCGGAAGGCCGATCCGGACGCGAGTCCTCCGACAGCCCTTGCAGTGCCAAAAGCGCAATCGTCCGCCACGCTGGAAGACGCCGTGCCTCCCCGTCTCACGTCCGAGCCGCGCGCGCTGAACCGGTTGCAACTGGGAGTGCCGCGTCAAGAAGCGTCATCGCCCGTGGGCCAGTCCGCACCCGCCATCGGCGCCGCCGCACCGACTTCGCAAGAGACGCCAACGTCCTCCGCCGCATCCGACTCCACTGCGATGCTGGCCTCGCGCGGAACACCCGATCGTCTCGCCCCCGCACCTCCGCGATCGCCCATCATCGCGGCGGCCCCGTCTCCGGCGCTGACAGACCGCGACGTCGCCGCGTCGACCGATGCTGCCGGCGCCGCCGCCGCTCGAAAGACCGAGCGAGCCGACGCGGCACGCC
>JBDSAB010000088.1:0-28860 GCA_039922395.1 Caldimonas sp. | reverse complement strand
GGACGCAGAACGCCGACGAGGCAGGTGCCTTCGAGCGCCAGCTCGATAGCCGGATCGTCGGCGTCGTCGAAAGCGAGGGCGCTGATCAGTTGGCGCCGGACCTCGAGGCCGGCGAGTCGCGCGGCATTGCCGGAGACAAAGGTCTGGCGCGACGCCGACGACTTGCCGGCATCAGCAGTCAGGTCGGTGTCGCCCATCACCTGCTCGACGCAGGCCAGCGGCAGGCCGACGGCGTCGGCGAACATCTGCGGCATGACCGTCGCGGTGCCCTGGCCGATCTCCTGCGCGCCGTTGCAAAGGAAGAGTCCTGGCCGCCCCTTCGCATCGAGGCGCAGGCTGCCGTGCATCGTCGACGGGTTCGCGATCACGGTGTTGCCGATGCCGTACCACATGCAGGCGATGCCGACGCCGCGGCGGCGAGTGGGTGAACGGCGGCCAGCGCGTGCTTCGCCGGCATCGCGATCCGCACGGGCCATCAACGCGCTGCCGTCAATCGACGCGCGACGATCTTTCGCGGCATTGCCGTTGTTCGAGGCATTCCCGTTCATCGCGGCGTTGAACGCTGCCACCTTCTCGTTCGCCGCAGCCCAGGCCGGACGCAGCGCATCGAGGCAAGCGCGCAATCCGACGCTCGCCGCCAGCACCTGGCCAGTGGGTGTCGCATCGCCGGCGACGAGAGCGTTGCGATACCGAAACTCGAGCGGATCGCTCCCTGTGCGCGCGGCCAGCACGTCGATCAGGCGCTCGCCGAGCAAGGTCGACTGCGGCACGCCGAAGCCGCGAAATGCGCCCGCCACGCTGTCGTGCGTGTGGATCGCGCGGGTCAGCGCGCGCACGTGCGCAATGCGGTACGGGCCGCTGGCGTGAATCGGCACCCGGTTCGCGACCGTCGGCCCCCATGATGAATACGCGCCGGTATTGAAGTCGCCGCTGAAGTCGAACGCAGTCAGGCGCCCCTCGTCATCGCAGGCGGCACGCGCCCGCATCCGCGCGGGATGGCGCTTCGTGCTCGATTGCATCGACTCCGGCCGCTCGTAGACCAGGCGCACTGCGCGGCCCAGCTTCCACGCAGCGACCGCGAGCAGCGGTTGCACCGACAGATCGAGCTTGCCGCCGAAGCCGCCGCCGATCGCCGACGGCACGATGTGCACCTGCGCCGGCGCGATGCCGAGCACGTTTGCGATCTCGTCTCGGTCCATGTACGGCGTCTGCGTGCAGGCCCAGATGCGGACCCGGCGCATGGGCGCACCGGCGCCATCGTGCGCGTCGACGATCTCGGCATACCCCGCCTCGGGCTCGATGTACGCATGCTCGACATAGCCGGACTCGAAGGTCTCGTCGGCCACGTGAACCGCCTGCTCGAACGCGCGCTCGACGTCGCCACGCACGACCCGGCCGCGGCACAGCACGTTGTCGGGCGAGCGCGCATGCAGCGCGCCGGCCGCACCGTCGGCGCGCAGCGCGCTGTCGATGTCGGCATGGGCGGGCAGCGGCGTGTAGCGGATCGGCAGCTCGCTGTCCGCGATGTCGAGCACGACGTCAGCCGGGCCGACCAGCGCGACCACCGCCTCGCCCTTGAAGCGGACCCGTCCGTGCGCCAGCACCGGCTGGTCGCGCAGGTCCGCGAAGATCGCGAACGCGTTGTTCGGCACGTCGAGCGCCGTCAACACGTCGACGAGGCCGGGCCGGCGCGCACGCAGCGCGGCGAGGTCGCCGAGCTCGACGGTTGCGTGGGCATGCGGCGAGCGGACCACGCGCATCGTCAGCACTTCGGCGGCCGAACGCTCCGGCGATGCGTCGGCACCGAACCGTTCGCTGCCGTCGACCTTGGCCGGCGCATCCAGGCGCGCCGCGCGGGCGCCGACCGCGTGGCCGGCTGCCGGCGTCACCGCCGGCGCGACGGCACCGGCCGCGACCGCCAGCACCGCCTCGACGATCTTGCGGTAGCCGGTGCAGCGGCACAGCACGCCGCCGAGCGCGTCGAGCACCTCGGCCTCGGTCGGCCGCGGATTCGCGCGCAGCAGCGCTTCGGCGCTCATCAGCATGCCGGGCGTGCAGGCGCCGCACTGCGCGGCGCCATGCGCGACGAACGCCTGCTGCAGCGGCGACAGCGCGCCATCGGATCGGGCGAGCCCCTCGACCGTCGTCACCGTGCGGCCCTCGCAGGCGCCGAGCGCGACGATGCAGGCGCAGACCTGCTCGTCGTCGAGCAGCACCGTGCAGGCGCCGCAGTCGCCGGCATGGCAGCCGACTTTGGTGCCGGTCAGGCCGAGGTCGTCGCGCAGCACGTCCGAGAGCCGACGCGAGCGGTCGGCCACCAGCTCGTGCGTCGCCCGGTTGACGCGCAGGTGCACGACCTGCAGCGACTGCGCGTCGCGCGCGGTCATGCGGCAGCTCCCGCTGCGATCGACTCGCCGCAGGCCTCGGCGAGCGCGCGGCGGATCAGGGTCGCGGTCGCGTCGAGCCGGTACGCGGCGCTCGCCCGCAGGTCGTCGATCGGTGTCAGTGGAGCGAGATCGGCGGGCTCGATCCGGTCGGCCAGGTCTGCATCGGCCGGCTGGCCGATCAGTCGCCGCTCGATTGCCCGCAGACGCTGCGCCCACGCCGAACAGCTGCCGACCGCGACAGCGGCGTGGCGCACGACGCCGCGCTCGTCGGCATCGACGACCACCGCGACCATCGTGATCGAGATGACGAGGTAGCGCCGGCCTCCCAGCTTGACGAACGCCGACCGGGCGGCGGCGCTGCGCGCCGGCACCTCGATCGCGACCACGAGTTCGTCGGCGGCACAGGCCGTGCGCCGCGGGCCGAGCACGAAATCGGTCGCGGCGATGCGGCGCGTGCCGCGCGCGCTTTGCAGCACGACCTGCGCATCGAGCGCCATCAGCACCGGCGTGCCATCGGCCGCCGGCGAGGCGTTGCACAAGTTCCCGGCGAGCGTGCCGGTGTTCTGGATCTGCACGCCGCCGATCTCGCGCGCCGCCGCCTTCAAGCCGTCGAACAGCGGCGGCAGATCGGCGCGCAGCACGTCGGTCCAGGTCGTGGCCGCGCCGATCGACCAGCCATCCGCAGTCGGCCGGATGCCGCGCAAGCCGTCGATCGCCGAGATGTCGAGCCACGAATCGGCGAGCGGCCGGCCGACGTGCGCCGGGTAGACGTCGGTCCCGCCGGCCAGCACGCGCCAGCCGCCGGCGGCCAGCAGGCGCAGGGCGGTCTCGAGCGATGCGGGACGTTCAAAGCCAGCCGACAAAGGTCATCTCCTGCGCGCATCGCCGGCACCGGCCCGCGACTCGCAGCGAATGAAGTGTTTACTTCATTGCGCGGTCAATCTAACATGACCGAGCCGCTTTGCAAACACCCTCGCGACCGATGGAAACCCGACGCTTCCCGTGCCCGTGACCCGCGACGCCGATCAGACTCGGGCCCGCATCCTGAAGGCGGCGCGCAACGAGTTCATGCGGCACGGCTACAGCGGTGCCCGCATCGAGCGGATCTCGCGCACCGGCAAGTCGAGCGACCGGATGATCTACTACTACTTCGGCAGCAAGGAGGCGCTCTACATCGAGGTGCTGGAGGGCGTCTACACCGAGCTTGGAGCGGCAGAAAGCCGTCTCGTGCTTGACGAGAGCCGGCCGGTCGAAGCGCTGCGCACGCTGATCGCGTTCACCTGGGACTACTACCTGGCGCATCCGGAGTTCGTCGCGCTGCTCAGCAACGAGAACCTGCAGCGTGGCCGCCACATCACGAAATCGCTGACGGTCAAGCAGCTGTCGCGGCCGGTCCTCGACATCCTCGGCAAGATCCTCGACGAAGGCGCGCGCCAAGGCCTCTTTCGCACCGATCTCGACGTGCGCCGGGTCTACCTGACGCTCGCCGCGCTCGGCTATTTCTACCTGTCGAACCGCTACACGCTGTCGTCGTTCCTTGGCAGCGACCTGATGCAGCGCGAGCAGTGCAAAGCCTGGCTCGCCGAGATGACGCGCGTGCTGCTGGCCTCGGTCAGCCGCGAAGACATCCCCACCGGAGCAGCCGCTGGCCCGGACCGGCAGAATGCCGGACTCGCCGCTGCCGCGGACCGCAAGCCGCCGCCATCGAAGGCCCGGCGCAGACCCTCCCTCACCTGACCCATCATGGCCGCGTTCGACACCGAGACCGTCCTCGCCGTTCACCACTGGAACGAATCGCTGTTCACGTTCACGT
The DNA here is from genome assembly GCA_039922395.1 of Caldimonas sp. GTDB lineage: Bacteria > Pseudomonadota > Gammaproteobacteria > Burkholderiales > Burkholderiaceae_C > Schlegelella_A. The sequence continues at coordinate 24,660 of JBDSAB010000088.1, read as the reverse complement.
CGACGCGTGCGGCGAGCCTGCGCTTCGAGAGCGGTCACTTCGTGATGGTCGGAATCGAGGTCAACGGCAAGCCGTTGATGCGCGCCTACAGCATCGCCAGCGCGCACTACGAGGAGCACCTCGAGTTCTTCAGCATCAAGGTGCCGAACGGGCCGCTGACCTCGCGCCTGCAGCACCTCGTGCCGGGCGACAAGGTGCTGATCGGACGCAAGGCAACCGGCACTTTGGTGCTGACCGACCTGCTGCCCGGCCGCAACCTGTACCTGTTCGCGACCGGCACCGGTCTGGCGCCGTTCATGAGCATCATCCGCGACCCCGACACCTACGAGCGCTTCGCCAAGGTCGTGCTGGTGCACGGCGTGCGCAAGGTCGACGAGCTGGCCTATGCCGACCTGATCGCGCGGGACCTGCCGCAGCACGACTACCTCGGCGACCAGGTGCGCGAGAAGCTCGTCTACTACCCGACCGTGACGCGCGAGCCGTTCCGCAACCAGGGGCGCCTGCCCGACCTGATCGGCAACGGAAAGCTGTGCGACGACATCGGCCTGCCGCGGATCGACCCGGCCCAGGACCGCGCGATGATCTGCGGCGGCCCGGCGATGCTGAAGGACATGCGCGCGGTGCTCGACGCGAAGGGCTTCGAGATCTCGACCGGCATCGGTCACGCCGGGCACTACGTCATCGAGCGCGCGTTCGTCGAGAAGTAGGCGGCGGCGACGGCCGCGCCTCGGGTTGCGGCGCCGGAAGCGTCTCGTCGCCGAGCAGATCCAGCGCGAGCTGGCGCACTGACGCCTTCAACAGGGTCCAGTCGCCGTCGCTGCGGATGTCGAGGCCGCCGAACAGGCGGATCGTGCGGCTGCGGATCAGCAGGTACTGCACGCCGGCGACGAGCAGCAGCGTCGTGCCGCGCAGCGCGGGACCACGCGCCCAGGCGTCGCCGCCGAGCAGGCGGCTCGCCTCGGCACCCCACTCCTCGCGCTCGGTCTCGAGGATCGCGGTCAGCTCGTTGCGCTCGGTCAGCTCGGCGGCCATGATCTCGAGCGTCAGCGGACGCGATCGCAGGCCGTCGATGAAGTGCTCGAAGAAGCGCGCATAGCGCTCGGCGAGCGACAGCGCGAAGAACGTCGTCGGGTCCGCGCCGACCAGCTCGTCGACGCCGGGCCAGAAGCGCCCGCTTTCGCCCCACGCCTTCAGCAGCTCGGACATGCCGCCGAAGTAGCGGTAGATCAGGACCTTGTCGACACCGGCGTGCTTGGCCACCGCGTTGACGCCGAGCGCGCCGAAGCCGTCGCGCGCCAGCACCTCGCCGACCGCCGCGAGGATGCGCGCGGTGGTCTCGGCGCGATTGCGCTCGCGCGCGACGACGGGCTGCGGGACCGACTGCGAATCGATGGCATCGGCATCGACCGATCGCGCCGGCGACGCGGCGGCCGCTCGGCGCCGGGCAGTGGGTTCGGCTCGATCGGGCGCGCTCCGCTTCACGCGCGGATGATCGCATCGACCCCGCGCCGCGGCGCGTGCTGCTGCTCGCTGCAGTAGCCGATCCGGCAGAACATCTGCACCGTCTCGCGTTCGGCCGGCTGACCCACCGTCAGCTGGTGCAGGCGTTCGTAGAGCGGCTTCATCTCGGCGAATTCCTGGATCGCCTGGCTCATCGGGTGCATCTGCAAGCCGAGCGCTGTCGCCTGCAGCTGCAGCCGCATGTAGGCGCGGCCGGCAGTGACCTCGGCACGGCGTCCGGTGCCCGCCGACGCGCCGTTCGGCGGCGCCGTGCCGAGCCAGACGAAGCCGCCCGCGCTCCGGCTGTAGCCGTCGAACTGCGCCAGCATGTTCTTGAACGCGGCATCGCCGGCGGCCGGCGGATGACTCCGGTCGAACAGGCCGACCGCGTCGAGGGCGCGCAGCATCGGCGTGTTGATGCTGAGTCCGTCGCGATGTTTCGCGATCTCGGTCGGGCCGACGCGCAGCAGCCGGATGCTTTCCATCACGGTGCGCGGCGTGCCGAGCTCGACAACCGCGGCGTCCTGGCAGAGCTGGCGCAGCGCGGGCAGGCGGGCCGGATCGACGGTGCCGCCGAAGCGCACGCCCGCGTCCGGCTTCAGTGCCTCGGCGAGGCGGCCGAGCGTCGCCGCCGCGACCGGACGCTCGCGGTCGTACTCGACCTTCGCGGTGTGGCGGCGCAGGATCTGCCCGAACAGCGGGTCCGGCGTCGCCCGTGGCGTCGTTCCGTTCCAGCTGATGCGGGCGACCGGCCGGTCGTCGACGCCGCGCGCTGTGAACTCGCCGTCCGGAAACAGCGCCACCTTCGGCTCGACGCCGCGCTCGCGCAGCGCGATCACCAGCAGCTCGAGGAACGTGCCCTGGCTGACGACGATCTGCCGGAACCAGGGGTCGGTTTCCGGCAGCATGCGCTCGCGATCGACATGCAGCGTGATCGCGTCCGGCTCGCGCAGGTCGACCAGCCAGGGCTGGCGGTTGTGCGAGCTCGGCGCGAGCACGGCATGCGCGAGCGCCCAGCGGCGCAGGTCGCCGTCGGGTGTCGGGCCTTGCCACGCGGCCACCGCCGAAGCCGGGTACTGCGAGGAACAAGCCCCCAGCAGGCCGCCGGCACCGACCAAGGCGCCCCCACCGACCAGCCGGACGAAGTCTCTTCTATGCATGGATTACTCCTTTGTCACTGATGAGTGACAAATGTAAGTCACCTATCGGTGACTTTGCAAGCAGAATCGGCAGCACGGCGACGTCGCTAGAAGGGCTTGGTTCAAGTAGGGGTATTCAGCCGGCGCACTTGATGACCAAAGAGTCATTACCATCGCGCCCCTGAACTAGAAGAACAGTGACGCACGCGGCCGATCCGGCCCGGCGCGTCGAGGGAACATCAAAAAGCGAACCGCCGACACGATCGGCAGCTCGTCGTTCTGATCAGCTGAGGGGCCTTCGATGCTCGAGCTTTTCTCCCCGTCGCGACGCGAATCGGGCGCCGCGTTGCCTGCCTTGGCGTCGGTTGCACGCCGACCCGTCACCGGGGCGATCGTCGCCCTGCTCGGCGCCGCTGCGCTGGTCGCCGGCTGCGGCGATCCGGCCGAGGCCCAGGGCGGGCCACCGCAAGGTCCGCCGCCGGTCAGCGTCGCGCCAGCGGTCCAGCGGGCAGTCGCCGAAAGCGAGGAGTTCAGCGGCCGCCTCGAGGCCACCGAGCTGGTCGAACTGCGGCCGCGCGTCGGCGGCGCGATCGACAAAGTGCACTTCACCGACGGCGCGACGGTCCGCAAGGGCGACCTGCTGTTCACGATCGACCCGCGCCCGTTCGAGGCCGAGCTGGCCCGTGGCCAGGCCCAGCTCGCCGCCGCGAAGGCGCGCTCCGAGCTGGCGCAGAGCGAGCTCGCGCGCGCCACCAAGCTGCTCGAGTCGCAGGCGGTGTCGCGTCAGGAATTCGACCAGCTCGCGTCGGGTTCGCGGACGACGCAGGCCGACATCCAGGGCGCGGAGGCCGCCCTCCGGGTCGCTCGTCTGAACGTCGAGTACACGCGGGTGCGGGCGCCGATCTCGGGCCGCGTCTCGCGCGCTCAGATCACGACCGGCAACGTCGTCAACGAGCAGTCAGTGCTGACGACGATCGCCGGCGTCGACAAGGTCTACGCCTACTTCGACGGCAGCGAGCAGACCTTCCTGCGCCTGAAGGCGGCAAGCGCCGGCAGCAAGGCGCCGCGGGTGCGCCTCGGGCTCGCCAACGAGCAGGGGTTTCCGCATACCGGCCAGGTCGACTTCGTCGACAACCGGCTCAATCCGCAGACCGGCGCGATCCGCCTGCGGGCGAGTTTCGACAACGCGAAGGGCCTGTTCACGCCCGGGCTGAGCGCGAAGCTGCGGATGGAGGACACGACCACCTACGACGCCGTCCTGGTCCCCGATCGCGCGATCGGCACCGACCAGACCAAGAAGTTCGTCTACGTCGTCGGCGCCAACGGCCAGCCGCAGTTCCGCGAGGTCAAGCCTGGCGCGCTGATCGACGGGATGCGCGTGGTCCAAGGCAGCGTGAAGGCCGGCGAGAACGTCGTTGTCGACGGCCTGCAGCGGGTGATGCCAGGCGTGCCGGTGACGCCACAGGTCCTGAAGGTCGACGACAAGGGCATGCCGATTCCGGCGCCTCCGCCCGGACCGCCGGGTGCCGGCGGCGGCGCGCCGGCCGGCGATGCGAAGGGCGGCGCAGCGAAGCCGGCCGACGGCAAGGAAGCGCCGGCCAACAAGGCCGCGGACACGAAGCCGGCCGGCAAGGCCTGAGCGGAGGCCGCCCGTGGACATCTCGCGTTTCTTCATCGACCGGCCGCGCTTTGCCGGCGTCATCTCGATCTTCATCTTCCTGCTCGGCGTGCTGGCGATCGTCCAGCTGCCGGTCTCCGAGTACCCCGAGGTCGCGCCGCCGCAGATCGTCGTGCGCGCGCAGTTCCCGGGCGCCAATCCGCGCGTCATCTCCGAGACGGTGGCGACGCCGCTCGAGGAGCAGATCAACGGCGTCGAGAACCTGCTGTACTTCGACTCGTCGGCGGCCGCCGACGGCAGCCTGACGGTCACCGTCACGTTCAAGATCGGCACCAATCCCGAGGTCGCCGAGACCGCGGTCCAGAACCGCATCAACCGGGCCCTGCCGCGCCTGCCCGACATCGTCCGGCAGATCGGCGTGACGACCGAGAAGTCGAGCCCGAACCTGACGATGGTGGTCCACCTCGTCAGCACCGACGGCAGCCACGACGCGCTCTACCTGCGCAACTACGGCCAGCTCAACGTGCGCGACGAGCTGCTGCGGATCCAGGGCATGGGCTCGGTGATCATGTTCGGCGCCGGCGACTACGCGATGCGGATCTGGCTCGACCCGTCGAAGCTGGCGGCGCGCAGCATCACGAGCGGCGAGGTCATCGACGCGATCCGCGAGCAGAACGCGCAGGTCGCGGCCGGCACCGTCGGCGCCCCGCCGTCGCCGAAGGGCACCGAGTTCCAGCTCGCGGTCAACACGCGCGGCCGGCTGAGCAGCGAGGAGGAGTTCGCCGACATCATCGTGCGGACCGAGCCCTCGACCGGCGCGCTGACCCGCGTGCGCGACCTCGGCCGGGTCGAGCTGTCGTCGGGCACCTACTCGCTGCGCAGCCTGCTCAACAACAAGGAAGCCGCGGCGATCGCGATCTTCCAGGCGCCCGGCTCGAACGCGCTCGCGCTCTCGAACAACGTGCGCCGCACGATGGAGCGGCTGAAGGCCGACTTCCCGCAGGGCGTCGGCTACAGCATCGTCTACGACCCGACGCGCTTCGTGCAGACCTCGATCGAGGAGGTCGTGACGACCCTGTTCGAGGCAGTGCTGCTGGTCGTGCTGGTCGTCATCATCTTCCTGCAGACCTGGCGCGCATCGATCATCCCGCTGCTTGCGGTGCCGGTCTCGATCGTCGGCACGTTCGCGTTCCTGCTGCTGCTCGGCTACTCGATCAACACGCTGACCCTGTTCGGGCTGGTGCTCGCGATCGGCATCGTCGTCGACGACGCGATCGTCGTGGTCGAGAACGTCGAGCGCAACATCGAGAGCGGTCTCAATCCGCACGACGCCACGCTGAAGGCGATGCGCGAGGTCTCGGGCCCGATCGTCGCGATCGCGCTGGTGCTGTGCGCGGTCTTCATCCCGCTGTCGTTCGTGCCCGGCCTGACCGGCCTGTTCTACAAGCAGTTCGCGGTCACGATCGCGATCAGCACGGTGATCTCGGCGGTCAACTCGCTGACCCTGTCGCCCGCGCTGAGCGCGATCCTGCTGCGTCCGCACGACGCGCCGAAAGATCGCCTGACGCGCATGATGGACGCCGTCTTCGGCGGCTTCTTCCGCTGGTTCAACGGCTGGTTCAAGCGCCGCAGCGACGGCTACACGAACCGCATCGGCGGGATCATCCGGCACCGCTCGATCACGATGGTGGTCTATGCCGTGCTGCTCGGCCTCGCCGCGCTGCTGTTCACGCGCATCCCGGCCGGCTTCGTGCCGGCGCCCGACAAGCAGTACCTGATCGGCATCGCGCAGCTGCCCGCCGGCGCCTCGCTCGACCGCACCGAGGCGGTGATCCGGCGCATGAGCGACATCGCGCTGAAGGTGCCGGGCATCATCGACTCGGTCGCGTTCCCGGGCCTTTCGATCGCCGGCTTCTCGGCGGCGCCGAACGAAGGCATCGTCTTCTTCGGCCTCGCGCCGTTCGACAAGCGCAAGACGCCCGAGCTGTCGAAGTTCGGCATCCTCGGCCAGGTCAACGGCGCGATCCAGCAGATCCAGGGCGCGCGCATGTTCGTCGTGCCGCCGCCGGCGGTCGACGGGCTCGGCAACGCCGGCGGCTTCAAGCTGCAGGTGCAGGACCGCGAAGGTCTCGGCGAGCAGGCGCTGTACGGCGCGGTGTGGGGCACGCTCGGCCAGGTCTACGGCAACCCGAAGTCGAGCATCGGCACGCCGTTCTCGACCTACGACATCAACGTGCCGCAGCTGTTCGCCGACGTCGACCGGGTGCGCGCGAAGCAGATGGGCGTGAAGCTCACCGACATCTACGACACCTTGCAGATCAACCTCGGCTCGCTCTACGTCAACGACTTCACCAAGTTCGGCAAGACCTACCAGGTGATCGTGCAGGCCGACGCGCCCTACCGCGCCGACGCGCAGGCGATCACCGGGCTGAAGACGCGCAACGCGGCCGGCGAGATGGTGCCGCTCGGCGCGCTGATGACGGTCCAGCCGACGTTCGGGCCGACCCGCGTGACGCGCTACAACGGCTACCCGTCGGCCGATATCAACGGCGCCGCCAACCCGGGCTTCTCGTCGGGCCAGGCCGAGGGCGAAATCGAGGCGCTGCTGAAGAAGACACTGCCGCGCGGCATGGGCTACGAGTGGACCGAGCTGACCTACCAGGACCGGCTGACCCGCGACATCACCTTGCCCGGCACCTCGATCAAGGTGCCGGTGCTGGCCGCGGTGATGGGCATCGCGGTGCTGCTGGTGATCCTCGTGCTTGCGGCCCAGTACGAGAGCTGGAGCCTGCCGCTGGTGATCGTGCTGATCGTGCCGATGTGCGTGCTGGCCGCGCTGTTCGGGGTCTGGCTCTCGCACTTCCCGCCGTTCAAGCAACCGGGTGACCTCAACATCTTCACTCAGATCGCGCTGGTGGTGCTGGTCGGGCTCGCCTGCAAGAACGCGATCCTGATCGTCGAGTTCGCGAAGGACCTCGAGGAGCAGGGTGAGAAGCTGTTCGATGCGGTGATGCACGCCTGCCGCATGCGGCTGCGGCCGATCCTGATGACGTCGATCGCGTTCTGCGCCGGCGTGATCCCGCTGATCCTCGGCAGCGGCGCCGGCAGCGAGATGCGGCGCGCGATGGGGATCGCGGTGTTCTCGGGGATGGTCGGCGTCACGCTGTTCGGCATCTTCCTGACCCCTGTGTTCTACGTGCTGCTGCGCAGCCGCCGCGCGCACCGCATCGAGGCCGCCGGCGGTCGCGACGACCCCGGGCACAGCGGCGGGGGCGGCGGCGCGGGCGGCACGCTGCGGCCGGTGCCGCAGCAGCGTCATCCGGGAGATGGCCATGTCTGAGGCCGCACGTCTTCTCGCGCGCCGTCCGCATCGACAGATCGGCGCGCTGTTCGCGCTGCTCTCTCTTGCCGGTTGCGCGGCGGTCGGGCCGAACTACAAACCGCCGGCGAGTTCGCTCGACCCGGCGTTCGTCAACGCCGGTGCCAGCGCCACCAACGCGCAGGCACCGGCCGCCGACATCGCGACGTTCTGGCGCGGCTTCAACGACCCGGCGCTTTCCGATCTGATCGAGCGCGCGCTCGCCGCCAACGGCGACGTGCGCATCGCGCAGGCGCGCCTGCAGGAAGCGCGTGCGACCTTGCAGGGCGCGCAAGCCGAACGCCTGCCGAACATCGGAGCCGTCGCCGACGTGAATCGCTCGCTCGCGCCTGAAGTGCAGTTCCCGGGCACCAGCCGGAGCCAGCGCACCGGCACGAACTACGACGCCGGCTTCACCGCGAACTGGGAGCTCGACTTCTTCGGCCGCAACCGACGGGCAAGCGAATCGGCAGCCGCGCAGGTCGAGGCCTCGGAGGCCGGCGTCAGCGCCGCGCACACCGCGGTCGCCGCCGAGGTCGCGCGCAACTACCTCGAGCTGCGCGGCCTGCAGCAGCGTCACGAGGTCGCGCGCCAGTCGCTCGTCAACCAGCGCGACGCGTTGCGCCTGACCGAGGCACGCCTCGAATACGGCCGCGGCACCCGACTCGATGTCTCGCGCGCACGCAGCCTGCTCGACAGCACCGAGGCGACGTTGCCGGCGCTGCAGGCCGCGATCGACCGCACCGCGTACCGCATCGCGACCCTGACCGCGCTGCCCCTGCGCGACGTCGCCACACGGCTGGCGACGCCGCAGCTTTTGCCGGCTTTGCCGGTGACCGACCTCGCGATGTTGCCGCTCGGCACGCCGGAGCAACTGCTGCGGCGCCGGCCCGACCTGATCGCGGCCGAACGCCAGCTCGCGGCGTCGACCGCGGCGATCGGCGTGGCGACCGCCGACCTCTTCCCGCGCGTCAGCCTGACCGGGCTGCTCGGCCTGGCCACCGGCCGCCTCGCCGACCTCGGTCGCGGCAACGCGCAGCAGTACGCGCTCGGCGCCGGACTGACCTGGCCACTGCTCGACTTCGGCCGGGTCCGCTCGCGCATCGGCGCGAGCGAGGCGCGCGCGCAGCAGTCGCTGGCGACCTACGAGCAGACGGTGCTCACCGCGCTCGAGGAGACCGAAGGCGCGCTGTCGCAGTTCACGCGCTCGGCGCAACAGACCGAGCGGCTCGCCAGCGCGGCCCGCAACGCCGAGGACGCGACCCGGCTCGCGCGCGTGCGCTTCGACGCCGGCGCGATCGACTTCCTGGTCGTGCTCGATGCGGAGCGGCAGGTCCTGACCTCGCGCGATGCCCTGGTCCAGAGCCAGGTCGGCCAGGCCGCCGCACTGGTCGGCGTCTACCGCGCGCTCGGTGGCGGCTGGACTCCGACCGACCGCGCCGCGCTCGCGCAACGCTGAACGGCGCCGCGCCGGCGTGCGCCGACCTCGGCGCGACGCGGACGGAATGACATACTGACCGGACGCGAGCGCGCCCCGCGCACGCGGCGCCCGAGCGGAGGTAGCGAAGATGGCGACGCGTCGACGACTCCTGCTCACGCTCGGCAGCGCCGCCGCTGTCGCGCCGGCCTGGGTTCGCGGCCAGCCGACCCCGCGCCCCCTGCGCCTTGGCTGGGTCAGCCTGTCGGCCTCGTTCGACGAACCCTACAACCTCGCCTTCGTCGAGCGGCTGGCCGAGCTCGGCTTCGTCGAAGGCCGCAACCTCGCGATCGAACGGCGCCACGTCGCCGGCGCGCTCGACAAGCTGCCGGAGGTCGCGGCCGAGCTCGGCCGCCTGAACTGCGACGCCTATTTCGGCGGCGGCAGCGAGGCCACGCTGGGCGCGCTTGCGCAAGCCAGCCGCGACGCGCCGATCGTCTTCATCGCCGTCGATTTCGATCCGGTCGTGACCGGCGATGTCACGGACCTGGCGCGACCGGGCGGCCGCCTCACCGGCATGACCGCGCTGCAGGCGAGCCTGCCGGCGAAGCGCCTCGAGCTGCTCCGCGAACTGCTGCCGCGGATGCGCAAGGTCGCCGTCTTCACGAACGAGCAGACCTCGGCACAGCTCGCGCTCGCGCGCGGCACCGCGCGACGCCTCGGCCTCGCGCTGCACGTCGTCGATTTCCGCCGGCCGCCGTTCGACTACCCGGCCGGCTTTGCCGACGCGATCCAGGCCAAGGCAGATGCCGTCTTCGTGCTCGGCTCGGGCCTGTTCGTGCCCGGCCGGCGGGTGATTCCGGAGCTCGCCTTGAAGGCGCGCCTGCCGACGGTATTCCACCAGGCGCAGTGGGTCGAGGCCGGCGGCCTGATGTCGTACGGCTTCAGCTTCGCGCGGATGTGGCGGCGCGGCGCCGAGATGATGGCGAAAGTTCTGTCGGGCACGCCGGCGGGCACGATCCCGATGGAGCAGCCGACCGTCTACGAGCTCGCGCTCAACGCGAAGACCGCGCGAACGCTCGGCATCGAGATCCCGAAGTCGATCCAGGTGCGCGCCGACCGGATGATCGGCTGACGGCGCGAACGCCGGCGGACCGGTGACGTCGCCGCCGACGGTGATCAGGCGAACAGCGCGTCGAAGTCGACCTCCGCGTCCGCCGGCATTTCGAGCCGGAGGGTGTTCTCGACGTGGTCCAGGTGTTCGACCATCAGCGCGCAGGCCGCGTCGGCTGCGCGCGCTTCGAGCGCATCGACGATGGCGGCGTGTTCGTGATGCGGGCAGGCCGGCGTTCCCGGTGCGTCGTAGAGCGCGATCACGAGGCAGGTCAGCGAGCACAGCTCGTGCATGTACTTGCTGACATAGGGGTTCAGCGCGGTGTCGGCGAGCAGCACATGGAACTCGCCCGACAGGCGGATCGTCGCGTGGCGGTCGTTGCGGGCGCGTGCCTCGACCTCCATCGCGATGTTCTTGCGCAGCCGGACCAGCTGATCGCGTCGGACGCCGCTTTCGCAAAGGGCACGCATCAAGGCGGGCTCGAGCAGGCGGCGGGCGACGAAGACCTGGCGCGCCTGCTCGATCGTCGGGCTGGAAACGAAGGTGCCGCGGTTGGGCTCGGTGGTCAGGATGCCGTCGTGCGACAGCCGCGCCAGCGCAAGCCGGATCTTCGTGCGGCTGACACCGAAGACGCTCGCCAGCTTTTCTTCGACGAGCTTGGTGGCCGGCGGCAGGCGATGCTCCCAGATCGCGCCGAGGATCCTGTCGCCGATCTCCTCGACGGAGGCGATGGAAGACGAACGGGTCTCTTCAAGCGCGGCGGTTGTCTTTTTCATGGCACTCGCATTGCACAGCACATAGATTCAGATTGTATGGTGGTTGTGTAGCCAATTGACCGCGTGCTGAATCACCATGGTGCCCGGTAAGAAGCCGAGCAGTCTTTTTATAGGGTCAAACCCTGACAAAGAATTGGAATACAAGTTATCCACCTAGCGACAAACAAAAACAGTCTTGATTGTATGGCGGTTGTGGCTTATCGTTCGACACCCCGATCGAAAACCGCCTCACCCCCACGCCCGAAGGAAACCTCATGCAAGCGACACTGCACATGGACACCGGCGCCGCCGCCAAGACGACGGAGCGAAGCTCGACGCGGCGCGTCGCCGCCGCCAGCCTGGCCGGAACGACGCTCGAGTTCTACGACCACTTCATCTACGGCGCCGCTGCGGCGCTGGTCTTTCCGAAGCTGTTCTTTCCGCAGTCGGAGCCGCTGGTGGCGACGCTGCTGTCGTTCGCGAGCTATGGCGTCGCGTTCGCCGCGCGCCCTCTTGGCGCCGCGATCTTCGGCCACTTCGGCGACAAGCTCGGCCGCAAGTCGATCCTCTTCATCACGTTGCTGATGATGGGCATGGCCACTTTCCTGATCGGCTGCCTGCCGTCGTTCGGGCAGGTCGGCCTGCTGGCGCCGGTGCTGCTGGTCGTGCTGCGCATCATCCAGGGCCTCGCACTCGGCGGCGAATGGGGCGGGGCCGCGATCATGGTCAACGAGCTCGACCCCGCAGGCAAACGGCGAGGGCTGCTCGGCGCCGTCGTGCAGGTCGCGGCACCGATCGGCCTCCTGCTGGCGAACGGCGCCTTCGCGCTCGTGACCTGGCTCGTCTCCGAAGAGGCCTTCCTCTCGTGGGGCTGGCGAGTGCCGTTCCTGATGAGCGCGATCCTGGTCGGCGTCGGCCTCTACATCCGCTGGAACGTGCAGGAGTCGAAGGTGTTCGAGAAGGACGCCTCGGCGCACAGCGATCACGCGCCGATCATTGAAGTGCTGCGCAACTACAAGCCGCAACTCGCCATCGCCTTCTTCGCGCGGCTCGGCGGCGACATCGCGTTTTACGTCTTCACGTTGTTCCTGCTGTACTACGTGCCGACCAAGCTCGGGCTGCCGCGCAGCGTCGCCCTCAATGCCGTGCTGTTCGGCGCCGTCGCCCAGATCCTCTTCATCCCGGTCGCCGGCTGGCTGTCCGATCGCATCGGTCGGCGCCCGGTGCTGATGATCGGTGGCCTCGGCGGCGCGGTCTGGGCGTTCGCGTTCATGCAGCTGGTGCAGAGCGGCAATCCGACGGCGATCATGGCGGCTTCGTTCGTCGGCATGATCCTGGTGTCGTTCATGTTCTCGCCGCTCGCCTCGTTCCTGCCCGAGCTGTTCGCGACCCGGGTCCGGGTGACCGGCGCGTCGCTCGGCTTCCAGTTCGCCGGCGTGTTCGGCGGGGCGCTCGCACCGCTGATCGCGACCGGACTGATCGCCCGCTTCGACTCCGTGACGCCGGTGGCCATCTATCTTTCCATCGTCTGCACGCTGATCGCAGTGGCCGCCTACGCTGCCCGCGAAACCGCTCACATCGACCTGAAAGACGCGGGGCACTGAGCCATGGACGACTTCGACCTCGTCATTCGCGGCGGCACCGTCGCGACCGCCTGCGAGACCATGAACGCCGACATCGGCATCCGCGACGGCCGGGTCGTCGCGCTTGGCCAGGGCCTGGCCCGCGGGCGCGACGAGATCGATGCCAGCGGCCTGCTGGTGCTGCCCGGCGGCGTCGATGCGCACTGCCACCTCGACCAGCCGATGGGCGACGGCCTGCGCATGGCCGACGACTTCCGCTCGGGCACCCGCTCGGCGGCCTGCGGCGGGACGACCACGGTGATCCCGTTCGCGGCGCAGCAACGCGGCCAGTCGCTGCGCGCTGCGGTCGACGACTACCATGCCCGCGCCGAAGGCAAGGCGTCGGTCGACTACGCGTTCCACATGATCGTCGCCGACCCGACGCCGACGGTGCTGAAGGAGGAGCTGCCCGCACTGATCGATGCCGGCTATACGTCGTTCAAGATCTACATGACTTACGACGACATGAAGCTCGACGACGGCCAGATCCTGCGCCTCCTCGCGGTCGCGCGGAAACACGGCGCGCTGGCGATGGTGCATGCCGAGAACGCCGACTGCATCGCCTGGCTCACCGAGGCGCTCGAGTCGGCCGGGCAGGTGGCGCCGAAGTACCACGCGACGTCCCGCCCGATGGCGATCGAGCGCGAGGCGACGCACCGCGCGATCACGCTGGCCGAGCTGGTCGACGTGCCGATCCTGATCGTGCACGTGTCCGGCCGCGAGGCGATCGAGCAGATCCGCTGGGGCCACGCGCACGGCCTGCGCATCTACGCCGAGACCTGCCCGCAGTACCTTTTTCTGACCGCCGACCATCTCGATGACGGCTACGAAGGCGCCAAGTGCGTCTGCAGTCCGCCGCCGCGCGACAAGGCGAACCAGCGTGTCGTGTGGGACGGCCTCGCCGACGGCCTGTTCACGATCTTCTCGTCCGACCATGCGCCGTTCCGCTTCGACGACCCGCAGGGCAAGAAGCCGGGCGGCAAGGAAGTCCCGTTCTCGTACATCCCGAACGGGATTCCGGGCCTCGAGACCCGCCTGCCGCTGCTCTTCTCCGAAGGCGTGCGCAGCGGGCGCATCACGCTGAACCAGTTCGTCGCGCTGACCGCCACCAACCCGGCCAAGCTGTATGGGCTGAATCCGCGCAAAGGCACGATCGCGATCGGCTCCGACGCCGACATCGCGATCTGGGATCCGGACAAGCAGGTCACGATCGAGAATCGAATGCTGCATCACGATGTCGACTACACGCCGTACGAAGGCATGCGCATCACCGGCTGGCCGGTCACGACCCTGGTCCGCGGCACACGGGTCTGGGATCGCGGCGAGTTCCGCGGCCAGGCGGGCTTCGGACGCTTCCTGCGGTGCGGCAAGCCCGACATGGCGCGGCCGAAGGTGGTCGATCCGGTGGCCACTGACAGCGGGTACGCGGCGTATCGCCCCGACTCGCTGACCCGGCTGGCGCAGCAACGAGATGGTTCATCGCAGCGACATGGCTGATCACACTGCCCTCGACGCGACCCGGATCGCAGCGGCGTGCGCCGACGGATCGCTCGATCCAGGTGATGTCGTCCGCGCGTTTCGCACCCGCATCGACGACCTCAACCCAGTGCTCAACGCGGTGGTCGGCGACGCGCCCCGGGGGCTCGCCGCCGACGTCGCCGCGCTCCGCGAGCGCATCGCGCGCGGCGAGAGCCTGCCGCTGGCCGGCGTGCCGGTCGTCGTCAAGGACACCATCTGGGTCCGCGACCAGCGCGTGACCCAGGGCTCGCTGCTGTTCAGCGACTTCGTCGCACGGCAGGACGCGCTCGCGGTCGAGCGCCTGCGCCAGGCCGGCGCGCTGGTCATCGGCATGGGCAACAGCTCGGAGTTCGCGTGCAAGGGACTGACGACCAACAAGGTCTATGGACTGACGCGCCATCCGATGGACCACTCGTTGACGCCGGGCGGCTCGTCCGGCGGCTGCGCCGCGGCCGTCGCGGCCGGGCTCGCGCCGCTTGCGCTCGGCACCGACGGAGGCGGCTCGAGCCGCCGTCCGCCGGCCCACGTCGGCGTCGTCGGCTTCAAGCCGTCGTTCGGGGCGATCGCCGATCCGATCGGCTTTCCGCATGCCTTCATCGGCCTGCAGGCGATCGCGCCGATTGCGCGCACGGTCGCCGAGGTCCGCCTGATGTTCGAGTCGATGCTCGGCGCCGACCCGCGCGATCCGCATTCGATCGACCTGCCGAACGCGCCGGAGCGCCCCGCGCGCACGCTGCGGGTGGCCTATTCGCCACGCCTCGGCCTCGACGTGCCGGTCGACGATGACGTGCGGCAGTGCCTCGAGCGCGCCATCGACACGCTGCGGCGCGCCGGCTGGAACGTCGACAACGCCGACCCCGCCTGGCCTGCCGGTGCCAACGAAGACGCGCTGATGCCGCTGCAGCACACCGGCCTCGCCGGCCTGTTCGGCGCCGAGTGGAAGCGCGATCCGACCCGCTTCGATCCGGACGTGGCGCGCCAGATCGAGCGCGGGCTCCAATGGAGCGGCGCCGATGTCGCGCGGGCCCGAGAGGCCGGCCTGCAGATCGCGCTGACGCTCGCCGAATTCCTGACTCGCTTCGACCTGTTGATCTGCCCGACCACGCCATGCGTCGCCTGGCGCCATGATCGCCTCGGCCCGGAGACGATCGGCGGCGTCCAGGTCGAGCCGCGCGGACACGCCGTCTTCACGCCGTTCGTGAACCACGCGATGGCGGCCGCAATCTCGGTGCCGTGCGGCAGCGGGCGCGATGGCCTGCCGGTCGGCATGCAGGTCATCGCGGCGCGCGGACGCGACCGCCAATTGCTCGCGGCCGCGGCCGAGATCGAACGCGCGCTCGGCCCGTTCTCGAACCACTGAGGGAGACGATCATCCGCATCCTGGTCCTCAACCCCAACACCAGCGTCGGCATCACCGATCGCCTGATGAGCGCCGCGCGCCCTGCGGCAGCGGCCGGCACCGAGCTGGTGGCGCTGACGGCGCCGCGCGGCTTTCCCTACATCGCGACCCGCGCCGAGGCACAGATCGGCGGCGCGATCGCAATCGAGATGCTGGCGGAGCATCACACCGGCTTCGACGCGGCCATCATCGCCGCGTTCGGCGACCCCGGCCTGCTCGGCGCGCGCGAGCTGTTCGACCTGCCGGTCGTCGGCATGGCCGAGGCCGCGATGCTCACCGCCTGCATGCTCGGCAAGCGCTTCGCGATCGTCACCTTCGCGCAAGCCCTCGGCCCGTGGTACCGGGAGTGCGTCGAGACGCACGGCCTGACCGGGCGCCTCGCCGGCATCCGCATGCTCGACGGCAGCTTCGCCTCGGTGTCCGACGTGCAGGACGAGAAGGAAGACCTGCTGGTGCAGCTCGCCAACGCCGCGGTCGAACAGGACGAGGCCGACGTCGTGATCCTGGCCGGTGCGCCCCTCGCGGGCCTGGCGGACCGGGTCAAGGACCGCATCCCGGTGCCGGTGGTCGACCAGATGGCGGCAGCCGTCAAGCAGGCGGAGGCGCTCGTCAGCCTGAAGGTCCGCAAGGCCACGGCAGGCACCTTCCGTCGCCCCGCCGCCAAGGCCACGCTCGGGTTGTCGGCGCAGCTCGCGGCCCGGTTCGGCGCGCGCTGAACCGGGCCCACGACGGCGCAGCTTGTCGAGCGGTCGAGCGTCGCGTCGCGCGCGTCGCATCGACCTCCACCGCTGGCGACCGCCGCCGATGCGCGGGTTTAGACGCATCCCGCAGCCCACGGACGTCGCCCACAATCTCATATATCAGGTATGAGATGGCAAGACCGCGATTCGATGACATCCCCGACGATGCACCGCCTGCTGATCCGGCCGAAGTCGCTCACCGACCTGGCCCATGACAGCATCCGCCAGCTGATCGTCGGCGGCGAGCTGGCAATGGGCGCGCAGCTTTCCGAGGCCACGCTGGCCGCACAGCTCGGCATCAGCAAGACCCCGGTGCGCGAAGCCCTGCTGCGCTTGCGCGTCGACGGGCTGATCGACATCCAGCCGCAACGCGGCACGTTCGTGTTCTCGCTGACGCCGCGCCAGGTCGAAGAGATCTGCGCCTTCCGCGAAGTCGTCGAGCTGACCGCGGTGAAGCTGGCGATGGAGGGTCGCCGCGCCGAGCTGCTGAAGGCGCTGCAGGCCAACGTGCGGGAGATGACGCTGGCCCGCAAGACGCGGAACTGGACCGCCATCCGCCAGCTCGACGAGGCGTTTCACAAGGCGATCGTCGATCACTGCGACAACGCCTACCTGCAGCAGGCGCACCAGTTGATCGCGGCGAAGATCGCCGCTCTGCGCGCGCGCCTGCCCGAACGCGACGAGCAGATCGACCACTGCCGCCAGAACCACGCGACGATCGTCGGCCTGGTGCGCGACGGACGAGTCGCGCCGGCGCAGCGCGCCCTGGCGCTGCACATCCGCGACACGCTGGCGTCGTACCGGGCCGTGACCAATCTGACGGAGCCCGCCGAGGCGCTTCCCGCGGCGGGCGCGACGCGATGATCCGGCGCGGCCGCCTCGCCTCCGCTGCAGCGTTCGTGCTGCCACTGCTCGTGCTGCTCGCCCTCTGGGAAGCCGTCGTCCGTGCGTTCAACGTCAATCCGCGCGTCTTTCCGGCGATCGAGCCGGTGCTCCAGGCGGGCGCCGCCGCGGTCGCCGACGGTACGCTGATCCGCCACATCGGCGCGAGTCTCGGCCGCATCCTGCTCGGCACCGCGATCGGCATCGCCCTCGGGGTGCCGCTCGGCCTCGCGATGGGCACGAATCGAGTCGTCTCGGCGTTCTTCACGCCGCTGCTGCGCTTCTTCTCGGTGCTGGCCGGCATCGCCTGGATTCCGATCGCGACCTTGTGGTTCGGCTACGGCTTCGGCGCGATCACCTTCGTGATCTTCAACGCGGTGTTCTTCGTCGTCGCGTACAACACGCTGCTCGGCGTCACCGGCATCGCGATGCCCTTGCGCCACGCAGCCGCCTCGCTCGGCGCCAGCCGCTGGCAGATCCTGACCGAGGTGCTGCTGCCCGGCGCGCTGCCGAACATCGTGACCGGCATCCGCACCGGCCTCGGCTTCGCCTGGCGCGGCCTGATCGCCGCCGAAATGATCGCGACCAACGTCGGCCTCGGCTACATGCTGTTCGTCGCCCGCGACTTCTACCGCACCGAGGTGATCGTGCTCGGCATGATCGTCATCGGCGTGCTGTGGCTCTTGATCGACCGTCTGCTGCTGGCCCCGCTCGAGCGCGCAACGATCGAGCGCTGGGGCCTGGTGAGGGGCACGGCATGACCAGCGCGGCGGTCACCGTGACCGCGCCGCTCGCGGTCTCGCCGTGGCAGCGCCTGCTCGGCGCCTACCTGCGCTGGTCGACCCGCAACGCGGCGCTCGCCTCGCTGGTGCCGTTCATCCCGGTGGTGGCCGCCTGGGCCGCGGTCGCGAGCTCGGGTCTCTTCCCGCCGGTGTTCCTCCCGGGCCCGGCCGAAGTGATCCAGAAGTTCGGCACGCTGATGGCGAACGGCATCCTGCCGGCCTACCTGGAAGACAGCGTGATCCGCCTGGCCGCCGGCACCGCGGTGGGCATGGCGCTCGGCATCCCGCTCGGGCTGCTGGTGGGGCTCAGCGACCGCGCGCACCGGATGCTCTGGCCGGTGCTGCTGTTCTTCCAGGCGATCGGCGACATCGCCTGGCTGCCGATCCTGCTGATCTGGTTCGGCTTCGGCCTGACGACGATGATCTTCGTGATCGTCTACACCGTGCTCTTTCCGGTCGTCCTCAACACCGTGCTCGGCGTGCGCTCGGTGCCGCTCGAGCTGCACCGCGCCGCGCTCTCGCTCGGCGCATCGAAGGCGCGGGTCGTCTGGGAGGTCGTGCTGCCCGGCGCGCTGCCCAACATCATGACCGGCCTGCGCAACGGCCTCGGCTTCGGCTGGCGTGCGTTGATTGCGGCCGAGATCATCGTCGGCACCAGCGGCATCGGCTTTCTGATGTTCGATGCGCGCCGCGCCGGCTCGGTGGTCGAGATCCTGCTCGGCATGGTCGTGCTCGGCGTGCTCTGGTACATCGTCGACAGCTGGGTGCTGGCACCGATCGAGCGCGCGACCGGCGAGCGCTGGGGTCTGGTCACACGCAAGGAATGACCGATGAAGAGCCTCGCGATCGAGCACCTGCAGAAGACCTACTTCGACCCGTACGCCAACCGGCAGGTGACGGCAATCCGCGACATCTCGCTGACGGTCGAAGCCGGCGACTTCGTCTCGGTGGTCGGCCCGTCGGGCTGCGGCAAGACGACGATGCTCAACACGATCGCCGGCTTCCTCGAGCCGACCGCGGGGCAGATCCGCGTCGATGGCCGCGCCGTCGCCGGCCCAGGCCCTGACCGCGGCGTGGTGTTCCAGTCGTTCGCGCTGTTCCCATGGCGCACGGTGCTCGACAACGTGGCGTTCGGGCCGAAGATGCGTGGCGTGCCGAAAGCCAAGCGCCACGAGATCGCGCGCGAATACCTCGAGCTCGCCGGACTGTCGCACGCAGCCGAGCGCTACCCGAACGAGCTCTCCGGCGGCATGCAGCAGCGGGTCGGCGTCGTGCGCGCACTCGCCAACGAGCCCGACGTGCTGCTGATGGACGAGCCTTTCGCCAGCGTCGACGCGCAGACGCGCATGACGTTGCAGGAAGAGCTCACGCGCATCTGGGCGCAGCGTCGGCCGACGGTGCTGTTCATCACGCACGACGTCAACGAGGCGGTGTTCCTGTCGAACCGTGTGGTCGTGCTGTCGCACGGCAGCGTGCTCGACGACATCGCGGTCGACCTGCCGCGGCCCCGGGCGTGGGATGCGTTGATCGAGGATGCCGCGTTCAAGACGCTCGCCGCGCGTGTCCTTCAGCGGGTGCGCGCGGCATGACCGGGACCGCGCCGCGATGGGCCTGATGCACGACGCCGTGCGCTCGACGCGCGGCCGCATCCTGATTGGCGTGGTCGTCGCGATCGCGCTCTGGAAGCTCGCGCTGGTCGGCCTGGCACCCGGCAAGGTGACGACCGGCTTCGTGCAGAACGCCCGCGGCCAGGTCAACGCGCTGGTCACGCTGACCTGCACGCCGGAGCGCTTTCATGTGCTCGCGTTCCAGGCGTTCGGGCGCGTGTCCGGCACGCAGGACGAAACGATCGAGGTGCGCGGCATCAAGGTCGCCGACCTGAATGCCGTGGCCCGGCCGTACTGGGTCAGGCGCGTGGAGCCGCTGCGCGCCGACTGAAGATCAACCACGAGAGGAGACGACATGAAACGATGGAAAGTGTGGATCGCAATGCTGGCGCTGGCGGCACTGGCGCTGCCGCCGGGCACGCAGGCGCAGACGTTGGTGAAACTGAAGGCCGGCATGGTCACCGGCATCGACCAGGTCGGCCTGCCGATTGCGCTCGAGCGCGGCTTCTTCGAGAAGCACGGTCTCGACGTCACCGTCGCGCGCCCCTACGCGACCGGCGTCGACGCGCTCAACGCCCTGCAGGCTGGCGAGAGCGAGATCGTGCAGGTCGGCGTGCCGATGATCGGTGCGGTGCTGCGCGGCATGGACCTGGTGGCGCTCGGCAATTACAGCGGCAACGCCACCAAGCTCGGCTCCGACGCCACGGTGGCGCTGGTGGCGCGCGAAGGTTCGGGCATCGACAAGGCGAACCTCGCGACGTTGAAGGGCAAGAAGATCGCCGCCTCGTTCGGCACGATCAATCACCTCTACGCGCTCGCGCTGATCGAGAAGGCCGGCCTGAAGCCCGAGGATGTCACGCTGGTCAACACGCCGCCGCCCGACATGACGGTGGCGCTGCTGTCGAAAGGCATCGACGCCTTCTCGGGCTGGGACCCGTGGCCGATCGTCGCGACCAAGGACGTGCCCGGTGCCTACCTCGTCGTGCGCGGCGGCGACGTGATCTCGTACCTCGGCTTCAACGTCGCGACGCGTCCGTGGATCGAGAAGAACGGCGAGACGATCGAGAAGTTCCTCGCCGCGGTGGCAGAGGCCGACAAGTGGATGCGCGCGAACCCGAAGCAGGCCGCGCAAGTCGCGACGCGCTGGATTCCGGGTCTGAAGGTCGACGTGGCCGAGGCGGCGATGCAGTTCAACATCCAGCAGAACGACCGGCGCCTGTCGGCCAACAACTACCGTGCGCTGTGGGCGGCCCAGGATCGCCTGAACCGGCTCGGCATCCTGAAGTCGACGTTCGACGTGAACAAGCACATCGAGCCGAAGCACATCCTGAAGGTGATGCAGGACAAGCCCGAGCTGTTCTCCGACCTGCCGCCGATCCCGGCCGACGCGGCGCTGAAGCCGGGCTACGTGTTCAAGCCCTGAGCCATGACGGAAGCGCGCGACAAGGAGGTTTCATGATCGTTCAGATGCCGGGCATCCAGCCCGAGATCGCGATGCAGGCGGTGCCCGACGACGAGCGCGTCTGGGTGCCGCAGGCCCCCGGCGTGTGGTTCCGCCCGCTGCTGCTGAACACGGTGACGGGCAGCTGGTGCAACCTGCTGCGGGTGCGCAAGGCCGGCGTGCTGTCGCGCCACATCCATCCGTCGTGGGTGACGGGCTACGTGATCCGCGGCGCCTGGCGCTACCTCGAGCACGACTGGGTCGCCACCGAAGGCTCGTTCGTCTACGAGCCGCCCGGCGAGATCCACACGCTGGTCGTCGACGAGCAGGTCGGCGCCACCGAGATGATCACGTTCTTCAACATCCACGGCGCAATGGTCTACGTCGACGAGGCCGGCCAGGTCACCGGCTACGAGGACGTGTTCAGCAAGATCGCGATGTGCCGACGGCACTACGCCGACTGCGGCCTCGGCGAACGCTACATCGACGATCTGGTGCGCTGAGGCGACCGCTTCAGACGGTCACCGCGACGGCCGCGCGTGCCGCCTCCGCCGCGCGCTTCGCCAGCATCGCGCTGCCGGTGCGCGAGACCGGCTTCCTGCCGATCACGCCCGAGATGTAGTCGGCCGCATCGACGAGTCGGTCGAGGTCGATGCCGGTCTCGATGTCGAGGCCGCGCAGCATGAACAGCACGTCCTCGGTGCCGACGTTGCCGGTCGCGCCTTTCGCGTACGGGCAGCCGCCGAGGCCGGCCACGCTCGCGTCGAACGTGTGGATGCCCATCTCGAGGCAGGCGTAGATGTTCGCGAGCGCCTGCCCGTAGGTGTCGTGGAAATGGCCGCTGACCTGGTCGAGCGGAAAGTGGCGCAGCGCGCGCTCCATCACCGCCTGCACCTTGACCGGCGTGCCCACGCCGATCGTGTCGGCGATGCCGCAGTGGTCGACGCCGATCGCCTTCATCATCTGCACGACGCGCTCGACCTCGGCGGGATCGACCGCGCCCTGATACGGGCAGCCGACCGCGACCGACACCGCGGCGCGGACCTTGATGTGCGCCGCCTTCGCCGCCGCGACGACCGGCTCGAAGCGCTCGATCGACTCGGCGATCGAGCAGTTGATGTTGCGCTGGCTGAACGCCTCGCTGGCCGCCGCGAACACGACGATCTCGTCGGGCCGGCTCGCCAGCGCGGCCTCGAAGCCCTTCAGGTTCGGCGTCAGCACCGAATAGCGCACGCCCGGCTTGCGCTCGATCGCCGCCATCACCGCGGCGTTGTCGGCCATCTGCGGCACCCACTTCGGGCTGACGAAGCTGGTGACCTCGATCTCGCGCAGGCCGGCGGCCTGCAGGCGGTGCACCAGCTCGACCTTCTGGGCGGTCGTGACCGGCTGCTTCTCGTTCTGAAGCCCATCGCGCGGACCGACTTCGACGAGCGTGACGTGGGCAGGCAGCATGGCGGACCTCGTGGGCTGGAACCGGATCACGACTCTGCCACGAGCCGCAGCAACTCGCCGCCTTCGTCGACCTGGTCTCCGACGACGTAGAGCAGTTCGGCCACGGTGCCGGCGCGCGGCGAGGCGATCGTGTGCTCCATCTTCATCGCCTCCATCACCGCGAGCGGCTGGCCGGCCTCGACCGTGTCGCCCGCTTTTGCAAGGAACGCGATCACCTTGCCGGGCATCGGCGCGGTCAGCCGGCCGGCCTCGGCGGCGTGGTCGCCGGCGTGCGCGATCGGGTCGATCTCGTCCACCGTTGCCGTGCCGTCGGCCGAGAACACGCTGACGCGCTGGCCGGTCACGTGCACCGTCAACGCATGCCGACGCTCGCCGAGCACGACGTCGTGGCGGTCGGCGTCGCGCGCACTGGCCCGGAACGGCCAGCGCTCGCCGTTGCGAACCAGCACCTGCGCACCGTCGCGCGCGCGCTCGAGCGTGAAGACGTGGTGCTCGGAACCCACCGCGATGTCGAAGCGGCGCAGCGCGCTGCCGTGCAGGCGCCAGCCGTCGCGGCGCGACCACGGGTCGGTGCCCTCCTCGGCGCGCTCGGCGGCAAGCGCATGGGCGACGACGCCGGCCGCGGCGACCTCGATCGGCAGGCCGGGCTGATCGAACAGCGCGGCGCGCTCGCGCTCGATCAGCGCGGTGTCGAGATCGGCGTTCGCGAACGATGCGCTGCGCACGACGCGGCGCAGGAACGCAACGTTGGTCTGTACGCCGACGATCCGGGTCTGCGCCAGCGCGGCATCGAGCCGCGCGAGCGCCTCGGCGCGGTCGCGGCCGTGCACGATCAGCTTCGCGATCATCGGGTCGTAGTGCGGCGTGATCGTGTCGCCTTCGCGGACGCCGCCGTCGACCCGCACCTGCGCGTCGGCGCCGCGCGCGAACTCGACCGCCGGCGGCAGCCGATACACCTCGAGCCGGCCGGTCGCCGGCAGGAAGCCGGCATCGGGGTTCTCGGCCGAGATGCGGGCCTCGATCGCATGGCCGTCGATCGCGAGCTCGTCTTGCGTGAGCGGCAGCGGCTCGCCCGAGGCGACGCGCAGTTGCCACTCGACGAGGTCGAGGCCGGTGATCGCCTCGGTCACCGGGTGCTCGACCTGGAGCCGCGTATTCATCTCCATGAAATAGAAGCGCAGGTCGCCGCTGCCGTCGCCGACCGGCTCGGCGATGAACTCGACCGTGCCGGCGCCGACGTAGCCGACCGCACGCGCCGCCGCGACCGCGGCCTCGCCCATCTCGCGCCGACGTTCTGCGCTCATGCCCGGCGCCGGCGCTTCCTCCAGCACCTTCTGGTGGCGGCGCTGCACCGAGCAGTCGCGCTCGAACAGGTACAGGCAGTGGCCGTGCGCATCGGCGAAGACCTGGATCTCGATGTGGCGCGGCCGGGTCACGTAGCGCTCGATCAGCACCGCGTCGTCGCCGAAGCTGTTGCGCGCCTCGCGCTGGCACGAGGCGAGCGCCGGCGCGAACGCCTCCGGCGCAGCGACCGTCCGCATGCCCTTGCCGCCGCCGCCCGCGCTCGCCTTGATCAGCACCGGGTAGCCGATCCGGTCGGCCTCGCGCTGCAGCAGCGCGGGGTCCTGGTCTGCGCCGTGGTAGCCCGGCACCAGCGGCACGCCGGCCGCGCCCATCAGGCGCTTCGATTCGGACTTCAGCCCCATCGCCTTGATCGCCGACGGCGGTGGCCCGACGAAGACGATGCCGGCGGCCGCGCACGCTTCGGCGAAGCCTTCGTTCTCGCTCAGGAAGCCGTAGCCCGGATGGACCGCCTCGGCGCCGGTCTGCTGCGCAGCCGCGAGGATGCGGTCGGCGCGCAGGTAGCTCTCCTTCGGCGCGGCGGGGCCGATGCGCACCGCCTCGTCACAGGCCAGCACGTGCTTGGCGTCGGCATCGGCGTCGGAGTACACGGCGACGGTGCGGATGCCCATCCGCCGCGCGGTCGCCGCGACCCGGCACGCGATCTCGCCGCGGTTGGCAATCAGGATCTTCTTGAACATCAGGAACTTTCGCGGCGATCGTGGATTGCGTTCAGGCCGGTGCGGCGCCTTGCGTGCCGGTGTAGACCGCGTAGAGCGACTGGCTTGCCGCCATGAAGAGCCGATTGCGCTTCGGACCGCCGAAGCAGACGTTGCCGCAGATCTCGGGCAGGCGGATGCGTCCGATCAGCTTGCCCTGCGGGTTCCACACCGTCACGCCGCTGTAGCCCACGGCCCGGCCCGCGTTGCTCGAGCACCAGAGGTTGCCGTCCACGTCGGCGCGCACGCCGTCGGG
>JBDSAB010000087.1:0-12904 GCA_039922395.1 Caldimonas sp. | reverse complement strand
CGGCGATCGAGATGCGCAAGGTCTTCACGCGCCACATGGGCGCGCTCGACCTGAAGGTCGTCGACTTCAGCATCCTGATGCTGGTCGCCGCGAACCCCGAGGTCAACCAGAAGCGGATCGGCCAGGCCCTCGACATCAGCGCGCCGAACATGGCGGTCACGCTTGATCGCCTGGTCGAGCGCGGCTGGGTCCAGCGCGTGCGCAGCGACAAGGACCGGCGCGCCCAGCACATCCACCTGACCGCGAAGGGCCGCGACGTGGTCCAGCGCGCCGAGAAGATCTCGCTGACGATGGAGGACGCAACGCTGCGCGTGCTGTCGGCGGCCGAGCGCGCGCTCCTGATCGAGCTGCTGCTGAAGGTGGTCAGCAGCACGCCGGCGAGATAGCGGCCTCGCTGCAAATCTCTCGACCGGGACGCCAATCCGTCCTGCACGGACCGGGGCGATCCGGTCGTGATCGGCCTACGGCTCCAGGCGCTCGACCAGAACCGACAGGTCGGCCTTGTCGCCGATCTCGAGATCTCGATAGACGTCGGCGAGATAGTTGTTGACGGTCGACGGCGAAAGCTTGAGCCGGCTCGCGACCTCGGCCTGCGAGACACCTCCGGCGAAGAGCACGGCCGCCTCCCGCTTGCGGCGCGGCAGCTGGTCGAGCGGGTGACGGTGCCGGATCATCATCAGCAGCGAATCATCGGCCTGCTTGCGGTGGTAGGCCGCGATCGAATGCCCGACCCAGGGCTGAACGGCCGGCGCTTTGGCGAACTGCTGGTCCAGCGCGGCCGGCAGCCACGGCCCGCGCCATTCCGGCCACTCGGCCAGCATCAGCGCGCTGAAGTTGTGCTGGGCCTCCGACAACATCAGGTTGGGCATCAGCACGCCGAGGCTGAACTCGGTGAACTTGGTCGAGCGCGCGGCCCGCACGACGTCCATGAGCCAGTTTTCGCGCCACGCATCGACGACATGCGGTGCGAGCAGCTCCTGCAGGCGGGCATCTTCCTCGCTGAACGGCGGGCGGCTCCGGTTCCGGTAGAGCGACATCCCGCCGGCGAGCTGCGGCACGTCCTGCATCAGCGCGATCGTCATGATGTGCTGCTGCTGGTTGCGGCGCATGAAGTCGCGCATCTTCGCCGACGGGTAGTCGTCGAGCGACGCCCGCACCGCCGTGCCGCGCGGTGCATGCAGCGTGCGTTCGTAGACGATGTCATCGCGCCAGAGCTCTTCGGCGACGTACTCCTCGAGCAGCGTCTGCGGCTGCTGGTAGAGGTAGCTGGCGTGAATGTGCGACCGGTTGTCGTAAGCCGCCCACCGGAACCAGAACGCCGAGTCGAACGGAATGATCCCGCTCAGGGCGCCGAACGCCCAGACCTGGAAATCGGCGTGCGCCATCCGTCGGGACGCCCGATAGAGCTCGAGGATGAAGTCGTTGATCACGGGGCGGTCTCGTTATCAATTGCGGTGGAACCTCGCGCCAGGTCGGCGGGACAGAGCGATCTCGAGCCCGAGTGCGGTCGTTGAAGCGAGAGCACCTAGACCCTATTGCCGAGCGCGTGCACGCGTCCTGAAAAAGCGCCCAAGCTGCGCCGAAACTTCACCGAAATCGCTCGGTGTTCGGCCGCCGACATCCGATGCATGCCGCTCCGTCCGCACTGAGACGGTGCTGCGCCTCGGGCGTCGGATCAGTTCGGCAGAAAGGGGCAAATGCCCCCTAGGCACTCGGCCGCCGGTTCCTACGATGACCCGGGCAACGGCAGGGTATGAAGGGCGCGATGTCCGCGCCCTGTCTCGGTCGTCCGGAGGCGAAGCGATGAAACTTTCTGTGGTTCTGCGGCGGGTGGGCTTGGCGGCAGCTTGCGCGACCGTGCTGTTGACGGGCTGCGGCGGCGGCGACTCGAGCGCGCCGATCACGATCGACGCCGGCTCCGCAAACGCCGTGTCGCGCTGGAACGAGATCGCGTCGACGACGATCAACCAGGCCAACGCGACGACCGGCACGCCCGAAGAGATCAATTCGAACTACGCGTTCGACCTGGCCACGCTCCATGTCGCGATGTACGACGCCGTCGTCGCGATCGCCGGGGGCTACACGCCTTTCACCGTCACGCCGACCGCGACCACCGGCGGGGCGTCCCAGGACGCCGCCGCGATCGCTGCCGCCTACGGTGTCCTGAAGGGCCTCTTTCCGGCCCGCACGGCGACCTATCAGCCGACCTACGACAGCATGCTCGCCGGCATCCCGAACGGTTCCGCCAAGACCCTGGGTGTGGCCGTCGGAGCCGAGGTCGCGGCGGGCGTTCTTGCGTCGCGCGCGAACGATGGCCGCAACACGGCGCTCGCTCCGTTCGTCGCCGGAACGGCACCGGGTCAGTTCCGTGGTCCGGCGATCGTCGGCCGGACGTCTCCGTTCGTGCGACCCTTCGCATTGACATCGGCCGCGCAGTTCCGGGCACCGGGCCCGCAGGCACTCGGCAGCGCCACCTATGCGGCCGATCTGAACGAGACCAAGACCCTGGGTGCCGCGGTCGGGTCGACCCGCACGGCCGAGCAATCGACCACCGCGCTCTTTCACACCGAGGCGCCGCCGCTGTTCTGGTCGCGCAACCTGCGCGGCTTCACGATGACCGATCGGAGCCTCGCCGACCAGGCCCGCCTGGCAGCGCTGATGTGGGTCTCGCACGCCGATGCAACGATCGCCTGCTTCGAGTCCAAGTACTTCTACCTGGCCTGGCGGCCTTTCAGCGCGATCAATCTGGCCGACACCGACGGCAACGCCGATACCACCGCGGACCCGGCATGGACGTCGTTTCAACCGACACCGCCGCATCCCGAGTACCCGGCCGCTCACAGCTGCGCCGGGGGCGCCAGCATGGAGGCGGTCCGCGCATTCTTCGGCACCCCCGACGTCACGTTCGACTTCGCCAGCAACGCGAGCGTGACGTCGCATCACTACACCGGTACCGATGCGCTGATCGACGACATCACGATCGGGCGCATTGCCGGGGGGATGCACTTCCGCAGTTCGATTGCGGATGGCGCCGCCCTCGGCCGGAACGTCGCCCAGTGGGTGGTTCAGAACAAGTTCCAGCCGCGCTAGACGTCGCCCTATGCGGGCCGCCGGCCGGACCGGCCGGCCTCCCGCTTTCGGTGCTCGAATTGGGACGACGAAGTACGTTCCGGCCGCCTTGGCATGGCCGGCTCCGACTGCTAGGCTAGGCGCCAACGACACCGCCGTATCGCGCCGCAGGCTGCTGCGGCGACACGGTGTCGTGCCGGGAGAGCGCCACGGTGCGAGCGGACTTCGACAGATCAGATCCCGACGTTCTTTCGTTCGAGGACTTTCGGCTCGACATCGGCCGTGCCGAGTTGTCCCGAGCCGGCTTGCCGATCGTGCTGCGTCCGAAGTCCTTGGCGCTGCTGGTCTACTTCGTTCGCCGGCCGGGCCGGGTGCTGTCGAAGAGCGAGTTGCTGGCCGACCTCTGGCCCGGCGTCGTCGTCACCGACGATTCGCTCAGCCAGTGCGTCGGCGAGGTCCGGGCCGCGCTTCGAGAACGCGGTCCCGTGCTGGTGAAGACGCTGCCGCGGCTTGGCTACCGGTTCGACGCACAGGTCGAAGCGATCCCGGACGTCGGTCGCGATTCCATTCCCGCCGACGTGAAGGCCGCTTCGATCCCGGAGCCGGCGTCGAGATGGGGTCATTTGCCGAGACAACGGATCTTCGTGCTCGGGTCGGCGGTGCTCGTCGCAGGCCTGCTGGTCGGCGCGGGCGCGTACCGGCATTCGAACGCCGTCCACATCGATGCGGCGATGCTCGGCAAGCGGTCCATGGCGGTCATCCCTTTCGTCGACCTCAGCGTGCCGCCCGCGCCGCACCTGGCCGAGGGCATCACGCAGGAGATCGTCACCGACATCGGCCGCCTGCCCGACGCGCTCGTCATCGTCGGCGGTCCGCGCGCGGATCGGCCCGCCTCGCCGGCCGTCGACGTTCGCCTGGTCGGCCGCGAGCTCGACGTCCGCCACGTCCTGACGGGATCGGTCCGGCGCGAAGGCGACCGCATCACGGCCCACGTCCAGATGACCCGCACCGACACCGGTGCGGTGCTGTGGAGCGAGCGCTTCGAGTACGCCCGGGTCGACGGTGCCATCCGGGACATCGCGCAGCACGTGGCCGGTTCGCTCGAGATCAAGCTCGGCCAGGCGGCGAACGATTCCGCGCGCGACGGCGTCGGAAGCGGCGAGGCGATGGACCTCTGGATGCGCGGCGACTACCTGATGCGCCACCTGAGCACGCATGCCGAGCTGCTCGAGGCCCGGCGTCATCTCGAGGCCGCGCTGATCCTCGACCCGCAGTCATTGCACGCGATGAGCGCGTTGGCCGGCACCTACGTCAACGAGGTCATCTTCCGCTGGAGCCCGGACCGCCGGGCCGCCTTGGCGAAGGCCCGAAGCCTGGCTGAACGGGCCCTGGCAATCGACCCCGACCACGCGGTCGCGCTCTCCGCCCTGGGCAATGCCGATCTGTTCGATTCGAATTTCGACGCCGCGCGTGCGCTGTTCGACAAGGCGCTG
Organism: Caldimonas sp.; assembly: GCA_039922395.1. GTDB lineage: Bacteria > Pseudomonadota > Gammaproteobacteria > Burkholderiales > Burkholderiaceae_C > Schlegelella_A. The sequence goes on along the minus strand of JBDSAB010000087.1, from coordinate 8,342 downwards.
CGCGTCAATCCGAACAGCCCGAGCGCCAACCGCAACATGGCCGCGTTGCTCTACTACACCGCCCAGTTCGAGGAGCTCAAGCCGTACATCGCGACGGCGTTGCGGCTCGGCCCGAGCGACGGCCGGAACGTCGGCCGAGCGCGTTCGATCCTCGGCTTTGCGCTGATGGTGCAGGGACGGCACGAGGAGGCCTATGCCGAACTGCGCCGATCCGTGGTGGCCGAACCTTCCCTGACCGGTGCCCGCTACGGGCTCGTCGCCGCCGCCGCGCTGACCGGACGCAAGGAGGAAGCCCATCGTCTTGCCGCCGAGGCGCTGCGGTCGCGCCCCGACCTGACGATCGCCGGAATGAAACGAGCCGGCGGCTCGAGGGACCCTGCCTTCAGTGCTGCGCACCAGATCTACATGAAGGGCCTCAGCATGGCGGGGATACCCGACGGCGACCCGCAGGTGTCTGCGTTGCCCGTACCGCAGAAGCCCTAGCGACCCGGGCCGCCGCGGGCCGTCACTTGCAGAGGCCGAGCACCTTGGCCTGCTGGGTGCAGGTAAACCCGGGCGCGGACGCCGATGCCCGCGCGGCACCGGCGCCTGTGGCACCGGCGATGCAGCTCTTCAGCTCGCGCTCCATCGGCGGGTAGTAGAGCCAGCCGCGCGGCAGCTCCGGTGTCGCGAGCTGCACTTCCTTCCACTTCGGGTGGCCTTCGGCCTGCAGCTTCGGGAAGTTCTGGCACAGCGACCGCGCGAAGCTGCGCAGCCGGCTGACCGAGCCGCCCATCGTGTAGTCGTAGGTGACGAGGAACGCCTTGACCGCGGCGCCGGGGATGTCCTCGGTCAGCACGTTCGGGTAGTTCGCCGCCTTGATCATGGTCGGGAAATATGTCTTCAGCGCCGCAGCGCTGGCCGGGTTCGCGGAGTCGAACTTCAGCAGCTTGATGAGCTGGCGCGCCTCGGGCTTCATGTCGACCAGCAGCTTGAACGGCTGGCCCGCGACGGCGACCACGACATCGAGCGACTTGTCGCTGACCAGCTTGACCAGCGCCTCCTCGTTGCTGAGAAAGCTCGCGTTCGCATCGGGCAGCGCGGCGCCGAACAGCTGGCGGTAGATCGTCGTCGCCGACATCGCGGTGCCGCTGCGCAGCGGGCCGACGTTGATCTTCGCTTCCTTGATCTCGTGCACGAAGTTGATCGGCGCGTCGGAGCGCGCGATGAAGTAGATCTCTTCGTTGTAGAGCGGCATGATCACGCGCAGCGGCCGGATGATGGAGCCGGCCTCGGCGTTGCCGCCCGCGGCCTGGTCGAGGAAGGCCTGGTAGACGTCGGACTGGACCAGAGCGAACTTCACGCCGGGCTCGTAGCGAAGGCGCTGCACGTTCTCGGCCGAGCCGGCGGACGGCAACACCTCGAGCTCGATGTCGGCGGCGGGCGCGACGAACTTCGAGATGTCGCGCCCGATCTGGATGTAGGTGCCGCGCTCCGACGCGGTGACGATCTTGTACGGCGCGGGCGCGGCCACGGCCGCCAGCGCCAGCGCACCGAGCAGCGACGCGGCGGCGATCAGTCGGACACCTCGGGCAACGAAGGCAGCCATCTTCATTCCTTTCGCGGCCGCGGACCGCACAGGTTGAGCGCGAGGATCCGCTCGGTGCAGGTGATCGAGCCACCACTGTCGGCGGCGCTTTCGTCGGTTCCGCTGCGCCGGTTGGCGCGTGCTTCGGTCGGCGGTTCTGCGGCAGGGCTCCCGCGCTCGGCGCGCGCCGGCCGGCCGGCGGATTCGGCGCGCGGGCGGCCGGTGTCGGAGCGGGTTCGTTCGGCGGTCGGCGTGACGGCAGCATTGTCCTGACTCCGGTTCGCAGTCGCCTGGCGACGCGCGAGGCGCTCGGCGACCTCGCGCGGGACGCGCGCTGGCCGCGTCTCGCCGGCCGAGGCCTGGGCGGTCGGTGCCGGACGGTCTTCGCTGCGGGCCATGCGCGGCTCAGTTGGAGTGGGCACCGGGGCCGCGGTGGGCGACGGCGTCGGCACGGCAGCGATCGGCGGGCTGGTTGTGACGATGCCCGAGCCGGTCGAGGACGGCCCGGGCTCGGCGATGCGAGTGCCCGGTGCCGGTGCCGCGGGCGTGGTCGATGTCGACGTTGCGCTGCGCAGCTCGTCCGATGACAGGTCGACCCGTACGCCGTCGCCGAAGAACGGGTACGCCGCCAACACGACGGCCATGACGACGAGGCAGAGCGTGGCGATCGTGACGCGCCGGCGCCGCCGCGCCGACTGCGCCGAGGTGCTGGACAGCGCAGCGAATTTCTCGCCGAGGGCCGGGTCGCGGAACGAGTCGCTGTGGCGCTCGGCGCGTGCCGACGGCAGCGCGCCGACGGCGTCGCCATCGCGACCGCCGCGGATCGGCGGTTGCGTGCTGCCGAGACCGGAGCGCCCGCTGTCGAACGAGGCGTCGTCGTCGCTGTGAATCGACGGATGGCTGCCGGCGGCGAGGAACGAGTCCTCGAAGGTCTGGATCGCCTCGGCCTCGGGCGATCGGTTCGGCCGCGAACGGCGCCGCGGGGGCGCCGGGTCCTTGCTGGCGGCAGGGGTCGCGAGTTCGGCGAGCACCGCCGGCGGCAGGTCACTCGGCATCTCGCTGCGCTCGGGCACATGTGCTGCAGCATGGGGATCGACCGGCGGCGCCGCAAAGGGCGGGTCGGATGCGACGATGAACGGCGGCTCCGACGGACGTGATTCGATGTCGTCTCCACCCGCCGGCGCGGGGTCGGCACCCGCCGGATCAGCCATCAGGAATTCGGCGTGCGGGAAAGTTCCGGCGGTGGGTTGCCACCGGGGCGGCGCCGGCTCGTCGATCGGCTTCAGGCTGGCGCCGAGATCGGCCGGCGGGTCGTGCGGCTGTTCCACTGCAGGCCGTGAAGAAGCGCGCCACGGAATCACGGCGGCCTCATCGACCGGCTTCTGCTCGGCAGGGTGCCGACTGCCTGGAAGTGAGGGTGACGAAGGCGCCGGAACGGCGCCTGCGGACGCACGCGTGTCGTCGGCGTTCGCCAAGGACGACCCTTCACTCGATGCGACTCGCGCAGCCCCAGCTTCTGGCTCGGCCGCCCCATCGTCAGAAGGCCACGCATCGAACGACTTGACCGCGAAGCGCGACTCGTCGAACGGATCGTCGGCGAAGGAGGGGACGACGGGTCCGTCGGCAGGCGCTGCAGCATCGATCGGCGCTGCAGCATGCGGCACGTCGGATTGCGGTACAGGCGTGTCGGAACGCTGTGCGAACGCGGCTTCGTGTGTCGCCGCCGCGGCGCTTGCCGAGGGGTCGATCGATCGGTCGGTGCCCTGGACGGCGGTCCGTGCGATCTCTCGGTGAACGACAGTGTCATTTGTTGCGTCAGCGCGGCGTTCGTCGGAATGCGCTCCTTCGACTCGCGCCGCTTCGACCGTCGGCATCTCCGCGGTCGCACCGGCCTTCGAGTCGTCAACGGCCGACTTCTCCGATATCGGATGTGCTGCCGGCAGCGGGTCCGTCTGGGATGAGTCCGTCGCTCGGTCCTCAATCGCTGGGCCCGCGGTCGCTCGGTCGCTCGAAACGTCGCCCCAAACGTCGCTCGGGTCATCCGGCTCGCCGTTCATCCGCGCCACGGCCGCTTCGAACAAGGTGCGACGTTTCGGCGCCGGCACCGAGGGGCGCTCGATCGACGCCATGCTCAATGCGTGCGGGACGTGGCCTTCGAACTCTGCCATCGGCACGCCCTGCGCTTCCAGCGCGGCGGTGATCGGCAGGGGGGCGAGAGCATCGTCCGGCACCGGCAGCGTCGCGTCGCAGTTCCAGCAGGCGTACGCGTTCAGACCGTTGGCGCTGCCGCATTGCGGGCAGGGCCAAAGGTGGGAGTCGGCGTCGGCGCGCCCGAGGGTTGGTCGCATGACTGACTCTGTGTTTCGCCCGTCCACGATCTTAGTTCGTCAGCAAGGGCTGTGCCCTGCCCCAACGGAGGGGGAGAAAACGGGGTCAGGCCGCGGGAGGATCGAGCAGTTTGAGGCGCTGCACCTTGCCCGACGGACCACGTGGCAGCTCGCCGACGAAGCGGATCACCTTCGGTGTCTTGAAGGCGCCGAGGCGTCCGACGCAGAACTCGCGCAGATCCTGCTCGGTACAGGCATGGCCCTCGCGCAGCACCACGCAGGCGAGGATGTCCTGGCCGTAGTGGCGGTCCGGCAGGCCGGTCGCCGCGGCTTCGAGCACCGCCGGGTGGGCTAGCAGCACCTCGTCGATCTCGCGCGGCGCGATGTTCTCGCCGCCCTTGATGATCAGCTCCTTGATGCGGCCGGTGACGAAGAAGAAGCCGTCGGCGTCGCGGTGACCGAGGTCGCCGCTGCGCAGCCAGCCGTCCGGCGTGAACGTCGCGGCGGTCGCGGCCGGGTCCTTGTAGTAGCCGCGCATCACGTTCGGTCCGCGGATCGCGATCTCGCCGGTGGTGCCGTCGGCGACTGGTTGCAGCGCGGCGTCGAAGACGCGCGCTTCGCAGCCCGACGCACGTCCGACCGAGCCGACCTTGCGGCGAGCCGGATCGAGCGGATTCGAGAACGCCGGTGCGACCGTCTCGGTCAGCCCCATCGTCTCGATGATGCCGATGCCGAAGCGCTGCTCGAACCCCAGCAGGTGCTCGGGCGGCAGCGCTGCCGACGCGGATCGGCAGAAGCGCAGGCGCGCGGTCTGCTCGCGCGGCGGCACCGGCCCTTCGAGCAGATACGAAATCATCGTCGGCACGACGTTGATCCAGGTGCAGCGCGAATCGGCGGCCTGCTGCCAGAAGCGGGCGGCCGAAAAGCGCGGCGGCATCGCGAGGCTGCCGCCGTGCGCGAGCGGCGCCAGCATCGTCACTGCGAAGGCGTTGATGTGATAGAGCGGCAGCACGGCGAGCACGCGGTCTTCCGCCGTCAGGCCGTGCTCGGCGCTGATCGCTTGCGCGTTGGCGGCCAGGTTGGCCTGCGTCAGCATCACGCCCTTCGGCACGCCGGTCGTCCCCGACGTGTACATCAGCAGCGCGAGGTCGTCGGGCCGCGACACCAGCGCCAAGTCGGACGCGGCAGCGTCGGTCTGGCGATCGTCGAGCAGCGCATCGGCGTCCGTGACGACCACCGCGACCGGCCGATCGATCTTCGCGAGCAGTGCGCGCACGCGCGCCTCCCAGTCGCTCGCGACGAAGACGAGCTTGCAGTCGGAATGCGCGAGCACATGCCGCATCTGTTCCGGCTGCGACAGCAGGTTGACCGGGTTGACGCAGCAGCCCGCGTGCATGGCGCCAAGCAGCAGGCGCACCGTCTGCAGGCCGTTCGGCAGCACCAGCGAGACGGTGTCGCCCGGACCGATGGCGTGCCTGCGCAGCAGGGCACCGACCGCGCGGCAGGCACGTGCCAGCTCGGCGAACGTGAGGCGCTCATCGGAGTCAGTCGCGGCAGCGTAGACGGCGTCGGGCCGTTGCGCCGCCTGGCCATCGATCAGCGCGCGGACGGTGCCCGGCCGGCCGACGTCGGTGTTCGTCATGCCGCGCCGTACTTCTCGAAATAGCGGCCGAACAGCTCGGCCTCCGTCGGCACGCGTTCGGGGATGGGACGCGAGATGCGCGTGATGTTCAGGTAGTGGCGGAAGTTGAGGTTGTCGGAGAAGTTGTTGCGGCCCCAGGTGCCGCAGCCCATCGACAGCGAGAACGGCAGGCCGTTGTCGAAGCTGCCGCCGGTCGCGATGCAGTGCGCCTGGTCGACGATCACGCGCGCCACCGGCAAGGTCAGGCCGAGCTGCAGCGCGCGCTCGGCATGGCGGCTGTGCAGGCCGACCGAATGGCCCGCGCCTTCGAACGCGTAGATCTTCTGCACCTGTTCGGCTGCGGCCTCGAAGTCGGCGACGCGGTAGAGCGTCAGCACCGGGCTCAGCTTCTCGCCCGAGAACGGATGCTCGGCGCCGACGCCGCTCTCTTCGACCAGCAGGATTCGCGGCGCGCGTTGCACGATCGCCTGCCAGGCGTCCTGCTGCTCGGGCGCCGCGAGCGCGCCGGAGCGCTCGGCAATCGTTGCCGCCGACTGGCCGATCGCCGCCGGCGACAGCTTGCCGTCGGGCCACAGCAGGCGCTGCAGGGTCGCCTTCTGGGCCGCGTCGACCCGGACCGCGCCACGTTGCTGCAGAGCGGCGACCAGCGCCTCGTAGACCGCATCGACGACGACCAGGCTGTTCTCCGACGAGCAGCTGGTCGCGTTGTCGAACGTCTTCGAGCGCACGATCAGGTCGGCCGCGTGCTCGACGTCGGCGCTCTCGTCGACGATGCCGGCGACGTTGCCGGCGCCCACCCCGAACGCCGGCGTGCCGCTCGCATAGGCGGCCCGCACGTTGGCCTGCGAGCCGGTCGCGACGACGAGGTCGCACTGGCGCATCAGCTCGAGCGTCGATTGCTTGCTGACCGGTGACGGCAGCAGCTGAACCAGGTCGCGCGGCGCACCGATCCGATCGAACTGCGCATGGATGTACTCGATCAGCTTCGCGCCGATCGCCCAGCCTTTCGGCGACGGCGCGACGATCACCGCGTTGCGGCCCTTCAGCGCATTGATGATCTTGTTGGCCGGCGTCGCGCCCGGATTCGTCGACGGCGTGATCGCGCAGACCACGCCGACCGGCCGGGCGATCTCGACGATGCCGATCGCCGCATGCTCGGCGACCACGCCGACCGACTTCGCGCCGTTCAGATCGCGCAGCAGGCCGAGCGTCTTGCGGTGGTTCTTCGCGATCTTGTCGGGCACGTTGCCGATGCCGGTGGCAGAGACCGCGAGCTCGGCGAGCGTGCGGTTGCGCGCCGGTTCGATGATCGCCCAGCCGGCCGCCGCGACCAGCTCGTCGATGCGCGCCTGGTCGTAGCCTTCGGCGATGCGCTGCGCCGCCCGGGCGCGCTGCACCAGATCGCCGACAAGGATCTGCACGTCGCTCGACGCGCCCGGGGTGGATGGGTTCATGTGAATCCTTCGGGAGCAGGCGGCGACATCACTGCTCCGCCTTGAGGTTGGCTTCCTTCGCGAGCTTGGCCCACTTGACCAGCTCGAGGCTGACCGTCTTGCCGAGCGCGTCGGGCGCACCGCCGACCCCTTCGCTGCCCTGCGCGAGCAGCTTGTCCTTGATCTCGGGGTCGGCGACGACGGCGTTCAGGGCCTTGTTGAGGCGCTCGATCACGGGCTTCGGCGTCTTCGCCGGCACGAACATCGCGTACCAGGAGTCGACCTCGAAGTCGGCCACGCCCGCCTCCTGCATCGTCGGTACGTCGGGGAAGGCGGCGCTGCGCTTGGCCGTCGACACCGCGAGTGCCTTCAGCTTGCCCTGCTTGACGAAGCCGGCCGCGGCCGGGATCGAGACCCACAGCAGCGGCACCTGCCCGCCCATCACGTCGGTCACGGCAGGGCCGCCGCCGCGATACGGAATGTGCGTCATCTGCGTGCCGGTGCGCAGCTTCAGCAGCTCGCCGGCGAGGTGGCCGGGCGAGCCGTTGCCGACCGACGCGAACGAGATCGTGTTCGGTTTCGCCTTCGCCGCCGCGATCAGCTCGGCCACCGTGTTGGCCGGGAACTGCAGGTTTGCGACCAGGATCTGCGGCAGCGAGGCGACCGTACCGACCGGCTCGAAGTCCTTTGCGGTGTCGAACGGCAGCTTCGTATAGAACGACGGATTGATCGTGTGCGACGACAACGTGAACAGCACCGTGTAGCCGTCGGCCGGCGACTTCGCGACGATGTCGGTGCCGAGCGAGCCGGCCGCGCCGCCGCGGTTGTCGATCACGATCGGCTGGCCGAGCGCATGCTGGAAGCGCTCCTGCACGATGCGCGCGATCACGTCGGTGCCGCCGCCGGGCGGATACGGCACGACGAACTTGACCGGCTTGTCGGGGTAGGTGCCCTGCGCCTGCGCGGGTGCCGCCAACAGCGCGAGCGTCGAGAAGGCGAGCGCCGCCCATCGCGAGGGCAAGCCGGGCCGGATCGTCATGGGATTCATCGTGTCTCCTGGTCGTTGTGTCGAGAGGTCAGGACTTGCGCCGCACCACCGGTGCCGCCGTGCCCTGCGGATGGAAGCCGAGCGCGCCGCTCGCGTCGCGCGCGCAGGCCAGCAGGCGCTCGGCGAACGTGCGCACCTGGCTGCGGGAGAAGCGGATCGACGGCACGCTCATGCCAACCGCGAGGACCGGCGCGCCGCGCGCATCGAAGATCGGCGCGCCGAGTCCGCAGACACCGAGCCGCCACTCCTCGCGGTTCTCGGCATGACCGCGCGCGGCCGTGCGCTCGAGCTCGCCGCGCAGCGCCGCGAAGTCGGTGATGCTGTT
>JBDSAB010000086.1:0-9930 GCA_039922395.1 Caldimonas sp. | reverse complement strand
GCACGCCATCGCGCGCGCCAGCAATCGCGATGACCTATCTCGCCAAGCCCCGGCTGCACCACCCGACCCTGCCGAGCAACAAGCTCGGCTTCACGCGGCGCGACTACGAAGGCAAGATCTCGACCCTGTGCGCCGGCTGCGGCCACGACTCGATTTCGGCAGCGCTGGTGCAGGCCTGCTGGGAGCTCGACATCGAGCCGCACCGCGTCGCCAAGCTGTCCGGCATCGGCTGCTCGTCGAAGACGCCCGACTACTTCCTCGGCGCGTCGCACGGCTTCAACACCGTGCACGGCCGGATGCCCTCGGTGCTGACCGGCGCGAACCTCGCGAACCGCGAGCTGCTCTACCTCGGCGTCAGCGGCGACGGCGACTCGGCGTCGATCGGCCTCGGTCAGTTCGCGCATGCGATGCGGCGCGGCGTCAACATGACCTACATCGTCGAGAACAACGGCGTCTACGGCCTGACGAAAGGCCAGTTCTCGGCGACCGCCGACCAGGGCAGCAAGAGCAAGAAGGGCGCGATCAACAGCGACACCGCGATCGACCTCGTCGCAATGGCGCTGCAGCTCGGCGCGAGCTACGTCGGCCGCAGCTTCTCGGGCGACAAGGAGCAGCTGGTGCCGCTGATCAAGGGCGCGATCAGCCACCGCGGCGCCGCGCTGATCGACGTCATCAGTCCGTGCGTCGCGTTCAACAACCACCCGGGCAGCACCAAGAGCTACGACTACGTGCGGGCCCACAACGAGGCGGTCAACCGGCTCGACTTCATGCCGCGACGCGACGCGATCACGGCGGCTTACGCGCCTGGCGAGGTGATCGAAGTGACGCAGCACGACGGCAGCGTGCTGCGCCTGCGCAAGCTCGCCGAGGGCTACGACCCGGGGGACCGGCTGGCCGCGATGAGCCATATCGCGCAGCACGAGGCGCGCGGCGAGATCCTGACCGGCCTGCTGTATGTCAATGCGGCGGCCGATGACCTGCATGGGCATCTGAGGACGGTCGATCGGGCGCTGAACCGGCTCGGCCATCAGGAACTCTGCCCGGGCGCCGCGGCGCTTGCGGCGATCAACGCCGAACTGGTCTAGCAGCCGCGCGTCTTCCGTCGAAGTCCGCTGGTCGGCGCGCTCGCCGGGCCACGCATCTTTCGACGTGGCGCCGTTTCCGCGAAGCGACGCGCCTCAGCCGTCGAGCGCCGACAGGAACTGCTTCAGCTCCGCAGTCTGCGGCGCGCCGAAGATCTGCTCCGGCGGGCCCATCTCATGAATGCGGCCGGCATGCATGAAGACCAGCCGGTCCGACACGCGGCGCGCGAAGTTCATCTCGTGGGTGACCATCAGCAAGGTCATGCCCTCCTGCGCGAGCGACTCGACGACACGCAGCACCTCGCCGACCAGCTCCGGGTCGAGCGCCGACGTGATCTCGTCGCACAGAAGCACCGCCGGCTCCATCGCGAGGGCGCGCGCGATCGCGACCCGCTGCTGCTGGCCGCCCGACAGCTGATCGGGCTGGGCGTCGAACTTCTCGGCCAGGCCGACGCGGGCGAGCAGCTTCTTCGCCTGCTCGGTCGCGTCGCCCGAAGCCCGCTTCTTGACCAGGGTCGGCGCCAGCATCACGTTGCGGCCGACGCTCAGGTGCGGAAACAGGTTGAAGCTCTGGAAGATCATGCCGACGCGCTGGCGCAGCTTGCGCATCGCGGCCTTGTCGCCGTGCAGCAGCGGATTGCCGTCGACCGTCAAGGTGCCGTCGTTGAAGACCTCGAGGCCGTTGATGCAGCGGAGCAACGTGCTCTTGCCGGAGCCGCTCTTGCCGATGATCGCGATCACCTCGCCGGCGCGCACCGTCAGGTCGATGCCCTTCAGCACCTCATTGGTGCCGAAGCGCTTGCGCAGGCCCCGGATCTCGACGATGCCGGCCTCGGCCGGGATGGGATCAACGGCTGCCATGCAGTTTCTTCTCCAGCGTTCTCGCGTAGGCCGAGATCGGAAAGCAGAGCGCGAAGTACATCAGCGCGACGCACGCATAGACGGTGAACGGGCGGAACGTCGCGTTGGTGATCATCGTGCCGGCCTTCGTCAGCTCGACGAAGCCGATCACCGAGGCGAGCGCCGTGCCCTTGATGACCTGGACCAGGAAGCCGACCGTCGGCGGCACCGCGACGCGCAGCGCCTGCGGGCCGATCACGTAGCGCAGCTGCTCGCTCAGGCCGAGCGCGAGCGCGCTGCTCGCCTCCCACTGCCCCCTGTGGACGGCGGCGACGCAGCCGCGCCAGATCTCGGTCAGGAAGGCGCTGGTGTAGAGCGTCAGCGCGAGCGCCGCGGCGAGCCAGGGCGGCACGTTGATGCCGAACAGCGCCAGGCCGAAGTAGGCGAGGAACAGCTGCATCAGCAGCGGCGTGCCCTGGAACAGCTGCACGTAGCCGCCGACCAGCGGCTCGGCGCCGCGCAGCCTGGCGATCCGCGCCACCAGCAGCGCAAGCCCGACCAGCCCGCCGCCGACGAAGGCGATCAGCGACAGCAGCACGGTCCAGCGCAACGCGAGCAGCAGGTTGCGGACGATGTCCCAGATCGAGAAGTCGACCATCGATCGGTCAGCGTCCGAAGATGAAGCGCGGCCCGGCCCAGTGGAGCAGGTGGCGCACGGCGACCGAGAGCGCGAGGTAGATCACGGTCACGACGATGAACGACTCGAACGCGCGGAAGGTGCGCGACTGGATCAGGTTGGCGGCGTACGACAGGTCGGGCGTCGAGATCTGCCCGCACACCGCCGAGCCGAGCATCACGATGATGATCTGGCTGGTCAGCGCCGGCCAGACGCGCTTCAGCGACGGTGGCAGCACGACCCGCGTGAAGACCTGCAGCTCGCTCAGCGCCAGGCTCTGCGCCGCCTCGACCTGGCCGCGCGGCGTCGTCGCGATGCCGGCGCGCACGATCTCGGCCGCGTAGGCGCCGAGGTTGATCACCATCGCGAGCACCGACGCGGTCTCCGGCGACAGCTTGATGCCGAGCTGGGGCAGCCCGAAGAACACGAAGAACAGCTGGACGATGAACGGCGTGTTGCGGATCAGCTCGACATACGCGCCGACGATCGCCTTCAGCCACGCCGCGCCATGCAGCCGGGCCCACGCGCAGGCGACGCCGATCGCGACGCCGACCGTCGCGGCGACCGCGGTGAGACCGAGCGTGACGGCGACGCCCTTCGCGAGCAGCGGCCACTCGGTCAGCACGACCGAGAAGTCGAACGCGATCAACGACGACCCGCCCGGCACGCCCGCGATAGCGTCGCCGCGCGTCGGCTCATGGCAGCTCGCCGAGCGGACGGCCGAGCCACTTCATCGCCATCTTGTTGAGCTCGCCCGAGGCCTTCGCGTCGCTGATGATCTGGTTGACCTTCAGGCGCAGCTTGTCCTCGCCCTTCGCCACACCGATGTAGTTCGGAGAGTCCTTCAGGAGCAGCTTGAACTCGGTACCGAGCTGCGGGTTCTTCGCCATCATGTTGCCGGCGACCGAGGCGCCGACCGCCATCAGTTGCACCTGGCCGGCGGCGAACGCCGAGACCGTGCCGTTCATGTCCTCGAAGCGCTTGACGTCGACGCCGCTCGGCGCGATCTTGCCGAGCTCCTGGTCCTCCATCGCGCCGCGCGTGACGCCGACGCTCTTGCCCGCCAGGTCGGCCGGGGTCTTGACGACGACCGTCTTCGGCCCGAACACGGCCTGGAAGAACGGCGAGTACGCGCTGGTGAAATCGATGACCTTTTCGCGCTCCGGGTTCTTGCCGAGGGTGGAGATCACGAGGTCGGCCTTCTTCGTCTGCAGGTAGGGGATGCGGTTCGCGCTGGTCACCGGGACCAGCTCGACCTTGACGCCGAGCTTCGCGCCGATCAGCTGCGCCATGTCGACGTCCAGCCCCTGCGGCAGCAGGTCGGTGCCGACGAAGCCGTACGGCGCCGAGTCGGTCGGCACCGCGATCAGGATCAGCTTCTTCGACATCACGTCGTCGAGCGCGCTCTGCGCCTGCACCAGAGGGCCGAACGAGGCCAGCACGGATGCCGCGGCCAGCGTGCCGACGGCCTTCAGGAAGATTCGGGTTCGCATCGAGAGGTCTCCAGGATGATTCGGACAAGGCCGCGCTCGGTGGCGAGGCTGCGGCACGCCTACGCAAGGGCCGTGCCGCCTGCTCCGAGATGCCCGCGTGGGCACCGGTCTTGCCTTCGGCGATCGTCCTAAACTGCGGTCGTTCGAGCCATTCCCAGAGTGACGTGCTGAAACCCTTTCCCCTGCTCGGCGCGGCGCTGCTGTGCGGCCTTGGCGCTGGTCCTGCCGGCGCCGAGTCGTTGCGCTGCAACGGCGGCAGCAGCGAAGTCGGCGATTCGCGCCTGTCGGTGCTGTTCAAGTGCGGCGAGCCGTTGCTGCGCGACGCCTACTGCGCGCCGGTCTTCTACCAGGGCTCGCTGAATCCGGTGCCCGAGCCGTTCGCGAGCCTGGCCGTGCCGTGCCTGCCGATCGACGAATGGATCTACGACCGTGGCCCGGGCAACCTGATGGCCACGGTGCGCTTCCGCTCCGGCGTCGTGCAGTCGATCCGCTACGGACGGTCCCCGCAGTGATGCGAGCCGCGGACGCAATCGACCTGCGGTCCCGAACGCCGCCGGCCCCGTGACGAACGCATCCAGCCTCGCGCCGGCGGATCCGATCGATCTGCGCTCGGACACGGTGACGCGTCCGACCTCAGCGATGCGCGCCGCGATGGCGTCAGCCCCGGTCGGCGACGACCAGTACGGCGAGGACCCGACGGTCAACGCGCTGCAGGAGCGTGTCGCCGCGCTGCTCGGCCAGGAAGCGGCGCTGTGGCTGCCGAGCGGGACGATGGCGAACCAGGTCGCGCTTCGGGTGCTGACGCGTCCCGGTGACGACGTGATCGTCAGCCGCGAAAGCCATGCGGTCTGGCACGAGACCGGCGGCTCGGCCGCGAACGCCGGCGTCCAGCTGACCGAGATCGGCAGCGGCGGCCTGTTCGACCTTGAAACCTTCGTCGCGGCAGTCAAGCCGCGCGACCACGGCATCTACCCGCCGACCACGCTGGTCGAGATCGAGAACACCCACAACCGGGCCGGCGGCGTTGTGTTTCCGCAGGACGACGCCGAGCGCATCTGCGCGGCGGCCCGGAGCCGCGGCATCGCGACGTTCCTCGACGGCGCGCGACTCTGGAACGCAGCGCTCGCCAGCGGGCAGACGCCGGCCGAACTGGCGCGCCCGTTCGACCTGGTCGCCGTGTCGCTGTCGAAGGGGCTCGGCGCACCCGGCGGCTCGCTGCTGGCCGGCCCGCGCGACGTGATCACGCGGGCGGTGCGGCAGCGCCGCATGCTCGGCGGCGCGATGCGGCAGGTCGGCATCTTCGCGGCCGCCGGCCTGCATGCGCTCGACCACCACCTCGCGCGCCTCGCCGACGATCACGCGAATGCGCGCCGGCTCGCCGAGCGGCTCGCCCGCTGCGCCGGCGTGGTGCTCGACCTTGCGACGGTGCAGACCAACATCGTCGTGTTCACGCTCGGGCCGACAGCCCCCGATGCGGCCACGGTCGTCGCGCAGGCGCGGGCGCGCGGCGTCCTCGTCAACGCGCTCGGCGTGCGAACGATCCGCGCGCTGACCCATCTCGACGTGACGGCGGCGCAGTGCAGCCAGGCCGCCGACGTGCTCACCGAGCTCATCGGTAACCAGTAAGCTGAGTCGCCTCCATCGACCGACCGCCAAGGCCTTCAGCGACAGGTTCTTTCTCGGTTGCCTTGCTTGGCGACTCCCGATGCGCTAGAAGGACCGGAAAGGAGCAACGGATGGCAAGCAAAAAGGGCCGCATCGTCGGCAACGTGACCTACCGCGAGGGCGACGGCGGGCCGATGGTCATCCGCACCGGCCCTTGCGAGATCACCGTGACGAACCTCGATGTCACGATCTCGTGGACCGACGGCGACACGCGCGGCTCGACGGCGATGCCGCTGGCCGAGTACACGCGCTACCTGACGAGCGGCGCGATCGAAATCGACGCCTGAACGGCAGCACGAGACGACCTTCGTATCGGGCCGGTGGGCCGCGACGGCGACGTCTCACGTCAGGACGGACGGGTCGCGCCGAGCGGAGGCAAGGCATGGCGATTGCCCGACCTCGGCTGCCGCGCTCCGGCATTCCGCCGGTCGCGCATCCGCTCCGATCTTCACCCGTCAGCCCTGCCTCTGCCCATGAACAGCGCAACCACGTTCGACGCTTCCACCGGCGTCATCGATTTCTCGGTCACCGTGGCCGGCAAGGCGATCCCGTGCCGGGTCACCGAAGGTTGGTTGCGGCAGACCTACGGCCCGGCCGCCCTCGACGACGGCGCCCTGAAGGCGTTCACGTCTCGCCGTGCAACCGTCGATGCCGCGGCGTTGCGGACTTGGCTCGCGTCTCAAGGTGCCGAGCCGGTCTGGCTGAAGCACGACCAGGTCTGGCGCCAGCCGGGATCGTCCGCCGTGCGCCGAGTCGAATCGACCTGACCCGACGCCGCGCCCAGTCGCGGCCCCACCGCCTGCGGCACACTGCCGGTGTGAAGGCCGAGGCGACACGATGATCCACGTTCGAGAGATCGACCATCTGGTGCTGCGGGTCGTCGATCTCGACCGCATGGTCGCGTTCTACACCGGCTTGCTCGGCTGCACGATCGAGCGCCGGCAGGATGCGATCGGCCTGATTCAGCTGCGCGCCGGCCGTTCGCTGGTCGACCTGGTGCCGGTCGACGGCGTGCTCGGCCGCGCTGGCGGCGCAGCGCCCGGCGCGGAGGGCCGCAACCTCGATCACTTCTGCTTTCGGGTCGAACCGTTCGACGAGGCCTCGATCCGCCGCGACCTGAACGCGGCCGGCGTCGCAGCCGGCGAGACCGTGATGCGATTCGGCGCCGAAGGCGAAGGCCCGTCGATCTACCTCAGCGA
This sequence comes from Caldimonas sp., assembly GCA_039922395.1. GTDB lineage: Bacteria > Pseudomonadota > Gammaproteobacteria > Burkholderiales > Burkholderiaceae_C > Schlegelella_A. The sequence goes on along the minus strand of JBDSAB010000086.1, from coordinate 2,975 downwards.
CCCGGAGGGCAACACCGTCGAGCTGAAGGGTCCGTCACGCCTCGCGTGACAGCCGGCGGTGCTCGAGCGCCGGCAGCTGGCGGCGCACCGCGGCGGTCCGCTCCGGGTCGAGGTCGGCGATCACGATCCCTTCGCCTTCGTCACGCACATCGAGGACCTCGCCCCATGGGTCGACAATCATGCTGTGGCCCCAGGTGCGACGGCCGTTCTCGTGCAGCCCGCCTTGCGCCGGCGCGATCACATAGCACTGGTTCTCGACCGCGCGCGTTCGCAACAGCAGTTCCCAGTGAGCCTCTCCGGTCGTGTGCGTGAACGCCGAGGGCACCGAAAGCAGGTCGCACGGCGGGTCCATCAGCGCGCGGTACAGCTCCGGAAAGCGCAGGTCGTAGCAGACGCTCAAACCGACCCGCAGGCCGTCGGCCTCGAACGCCGTCGGGGTTTCCCCGGCCAGCAGCACACGGCCCTCGTCATAGCGCTCGCGGCCGTTGTCGTAGCGGAACAGGTGCATCTTGTCGTAGCGGGCGGCCAGCGTGCCGTCGGGCGCGTAGATGCAGTTCGCGTTCAGCACGCGTTCGGGCTCGCGGCTCTGGATCGGCAACGTGCCGCCGATCACCCAGACGCTGTGCCGGCGGGCAGCGTCGGCCAGCACGCGCTGGATCGGACCACTGCCGGGCGCCTCGGCGATCGTCAGCTTGTCGCGGTCGGACCGGCCCATGAAACAGAAGTACTCGGGCAACGCGACCAGGCGCGCACCCGCTGCCGCCGCTTCGGAGATCAGCCGTTGCGCGCTCTCGAGATTGCGCTCGAGGCTCGGCGTGGACACCATCTGCAAGGCGGCGATCTTCATGAAGAGCTCACTGGTTGGGCGACGACGCGGACGCGGCGGGCGGATCGGCCGACGAGACGTCCTGGGTCCGCCGGCGCTCGACGCGCTCGACCTTCGGATCGTCCCACGGCCCGCTGACGTGGAACTCGCGCGTGCCGGCCTCGATCAGCGGCTTGCGCAGGAAGTACTGGGCCAGGAAGGTGCCGATGCCGACCGCCGGATTGATGATCGCGTAGGCCAGCGACGCGGTGCCGGCGTTGATCTCCGGCACCACGACGACGCGCAGGTCCTGCGTCTCGCGGCCGACGTCGGCCCGGCCCTCCATCAGCACGACGGCAGCCGGCCCGCGCATCCGCAGGTTGTTGGTGCGGGCGACGCCGTCGTCGATCGCGACGTCGCCGGTCACGCTGTCGAATGCGAAGCCTTGCTCGAAGAGGTCGCGGAAGTCGAAGGCGAGCCGGCGCGGCAGCGATTGCAGGCTCAGCACGCTGAGCAGACGCGCAGCGCCCGGCTCGGCTTTCAGGAACTGGCCGGCGTCGATCGCGACGTTGATCTGGCCGTCCATGCTCGGGTAGTCGGGTGAGAGCGGCGAGCCGAGCCATGACACCTGCCCGGACAGCGCGCCCTTGCCACCGCGGATCGCCTTGCCCGCGCCGAGCCGTTCGAGCAGCGCACCGCTGTCGGACACCGCGAGCTTGAAATCCATCGAGGCGCGGCGTTTGTTCGCCGAGTCGCCGGGCAGATTGACCGCGCCGCTCCAGGTCCCGGTCGCCGTCAGCTGGGCTTCGGGCAGCGTGACGTTCATCTTCGTCAGGCGCCACTCGCGCACCGGCTCGCGGCCCGGCTCGCGGCGGATCCGGTTGGCGGCTTCGATCTCGACCCGGCCGAAGCGCTTCCCGCGCAGCTCGAGGTCGTCGACGACGATGTCGAGGCCCGGCACCGCGTTCGCCGGCTGCTCGTCGAGCAGCGTGTTCTCGACCTGGGCGACGTCGCTTTTCGGCAGGCTCAGGCGCGACAGCCGTGCGTAGACGCGTCCCGGTCCGGGGCCGGGCCCGGCTGCCACGCGGCGGCGCGACGGCCGGAACTCGACATAGCCCTCGAGCTGGTCGGCGTTGATGTTGGCGCGCCAGAGTCCGGCCTCCTCGGTCGCGCCGGCGACCACGCCGGTGATGCGGCGCGAGCCCGACTGCACCTCCTGGGCGCGCAGCGCGATGGCATCCGGCACATAGTCGTCGGCGCGCGCGCCGACGCCCCCGGCGGACGCACTGGCCGCGGACGCCGCGCCGCGGTCGCGGGTTGATTCGGTCGAGGGCGCCGCAGCCGAGCCCGCTGCAGCCGCACCGAACAGCTTGTCGAACGCGGCCTCCCACGCATCGACATCGAGGCGCTGCAGCACGAGGTTCGCGGCGACGCCATTCGCCGGCGTCGGCGCGGGGGCGAGCACGCCGATGCCGCCGCGCACGACGCGCGAAGTCTCGCCGCTCTGCTCGCGCACGTACTGCACCTGCAGCAGGTTGGCGAGGTCGACGCGCAGGTTCTCGCGGGTAGCGTTCGCCGGCAGCGCCGCATCCTCGATCGCGCTCGTCTGGTAGCGCAGCTCGAGCGGCATGGCGGCGGTCTTCGCCAGCGGATACGGCAAGTCGATGCCGAGTCCGACCAGGTTGCTCGTCACCAGCATCTGCGGACGCCCGTGCGCGAAGCCGAGCGTGAAGCGATACGCCGCCTGGCCGTTCAACGCGCCGGCGATGCGCGCGACCGGCCCGAGCTCGGCGGCCCGGCGCAAGCCCTCTGCGGTTGCGCTGCCCTGACCGCTGAAGCGCAGGCTGTCGTCGCCCTGCTTGCCGCCGTCGAAGCTGGCCTCGCCGCCGAACAGGCGCGCAGTCGCGCCGACGACTGCAAAGCCCTTCTGCGTGAAATCGACGCGACCCTTCGCGCTGCCCAGGAGCGGCGTGTCGGCACTGATGCGGACGTCGTTGCCGGCCAGCGCGAGACTGCCCTTCGCCGTCGTCGTCGACACAGCGGCAAGCGGGATGTCGAGCGCCAGCTTCAGCTCGGCCGGGCCGGTCGCGCTCGCAGTGGCGAGCGACTTCGAGATCCAGCCGCCGATCGGCGTCGTGTTGACGACTTTCAGCATCTCGGCGAGCGGCCC
>JBDSAB010000085.1:0-6666 GCA_039922395.1 Caldimonas sp. | reverse complement strand
GACGCATTTTGGACACGCCTGGATTGCGGGCATTGCCGCATTGGTGATGCTCATCGTCACCCGGCGCTTTCAGAAGCCGACGCTGGTGCAGATGCGCGAGATGGCGATGTTGGCGGTGCCGGTCGCTTTCTTTGCGGCGACGCGCAGCTCGACCGGTCATGCCGGCGCGACTGACGAGTTGCTGCGCGTCGTCGTTGATTGGGCGCATCTCATTTTCATGAGCGCTTGGGCGGGCGCCGTGTTCTTGGCCAGCGGCCCTGTGCTGAGCCGCGGTGTTGCGAGCAACGCCGCTGAACGCAAGGAGTGCTCTGACTACCTCGTGTCCTTGTCCGCGATCGCGACCTGGTCAGTTGCAGGCGTGACTGCAACCGGCATCTACAACGCCTGGCGTGGCCTGGGCGGATCGACCGGCGCGTTGACAACCACGGCCTACGGGACCGTGCTGCTCTGGAAGATCGCTCTCGTGACGGTGGCCCTGCTGATGGGTGCTTACAACCGTTTCTCGACAATGCCCCGCTCGCTGACCGCGATGCGCGTCTCGAAGCTTCCGTCAAGCAAGGCCCTGGTCGGGTTCCGGCGCGTTCTTCGCTACGAGTCGCTCGCCCTCCTGGCGGCGATCGTCGCGGCAGCGGCGCTCAGCACGAGCGACCCGGCGATGACAACGCACTGATCGCCCACCGTGGGCAGGTCAAGGACGCTTTGACGCTGCTTGCGCTGCGTCAAGTCTTCGTTCGATGGCCTTGACTCTCCAACGATTGGAAGGTAGACAGTAGGTGCATCGAATGACCCAAGGAACCTGCGATGCATACCTACCGAGTTGACGACATGACCTGCGGCCACTGCGCCAGCACCATCACCCAAGCCATCCGGGCGGTTGATACCGGTGCCGAGGTCGCCGTGGACCTGAGGCAGCACTTGGTGCGCGTCGAGTCGAGCAACGCCGACCCGCGAAAGCTCAGCGCAGCCATCACAGATGCGGGCTACACGCCGCTTTCGGTGGATCTGCAGCCTGTCGCTGCTTCCCCGCGCAAGTCGGGCGGATGCTGCTGCGGCAGCGGCCCCTCGAGCTGCGGGGCTTGAGATGCATCAAGCCATGTCGGCTCAGATGCAGCGATGCTTTCCCAAACCCGGGAGATGACCATGCGTTCCATTCTTGTTCTCGCTGCTGCAGCAGTCCTTGCCACCGGCGCGCTGGCGCAAGCCGACAAGGACCATGCCGCACATCACCCGCCCGGCGCCCCCGCCCCGGCGTCCGCTGCGCCGAAGGCTCCCACACGGGTCCAGATGGACATGCAGATGAAGGCGATGCGGGACATGCACGACAAGATGATGGCCGCGAAGACCGCTGAAGAACGGCAGGCCCTGATGGCCGAACACATGAAGACCATGCACGACGGCATGGCGATGATGGGTCAGATGAAGGGCGCCATGGGTGGCAAGGGCAGTCCAGGGATGGACGGCGGCATGGCCACGAGCCCCGAAGTGATGGGCAAGCGCATGGACATGATGGAAACGATGATGCAGATGATGATGGACCGCGAGGGCATGAAGCTCCCGGCGACCCAGTAGCCCCTGGCGGAGCCAGTCGTGGACCGATGTTCCCGGTTCTCGTCTTCATGTACGTGGCTCTGCTGGGTGTGCCTTGCGGTCCTTGCAGGGTGGATGGCTGCCGGTCCGTTGCTCCGATAGTGGCCGCTTGACCTTTCAATCATGGGAAGGTCGAGACTATCCCCCACGAACAGGAGTGCGCCATGCAACCCGGCAGCGGAACGACCAATGACCACGCCCATGCGGGTCCAAAGCACCATCAGGGCGCGCACGTCATGCCCGACGGCACAGTGATGGCAGGAGCGCATCACGCACCGGCATCAGCGCTCAAATCGACGGTGACCGCGCCCCCGGGCAAGCAGGTCGAATACACCTGCCCGATGCACCCGCAAATTCGCCAGATGGGGCCGGGCAGTTGCCCCATCTGCGGAATGTCCCTCGAACCGGTCCTTGCCACTGCGGAGACCGGCGAGAGCCCCGAACTGCGCGACATGACCCGGCGATTCTGGATCGGTCTGGCGCTGACAGCGCCTGTCTTCGCGCTGGAGATGGGCGGCCACCTGTTCAACATCCATCACCTCATCGCGCAGCAGACCTCGAACTGGGTGCAGCTGCTTCTCGGCACGCCTGTGGTCTTGTGGGCCGGCTGGCCGTTCTTCGTGCGCGCGCTGGCGTCGGTGAAGAACCGCAGCCTCAACATGTTCTCGCTCATTGCGCTCGGCACCGGTGCGGCCTGGCTCTACAGCGTCGTCGGCACGTTGGCACCTCAGCTTTTCCCGAGCGACCTGCGACTGGAAGATGGAGCGGTGCCCATTTACTTCGAAGCAGCGGCTGTCATCACCGTGCTGGTGCTCCTCGGCCAGGTGCTGGAATTGCGAGCGCGGGAGAAGACGTCAGGCGCCATCAAGGCGCTGCTCGGCCTGGCTCCGAAGACCGCCGTCAAGGTGAAGGCCGATGGAACCGACGAGACCGTGCAGGTCGACTCGATTCAGGTCGACGACCTCCTTCGCGTTCGTCCGGGCGAGAAAGTCCCGGTCGACGGCAAACTCACCGAGGGCAAGGGCAACATCGACGAGTCGATGGTGACGGGCGAGCCCATTCCCGTCGCCAAGGCGGTCGGCTCGAAGGTCACCGCCGGCACATTGAACCAGACCGGCGGCTTCGTGATGAGGGCCGAGAAGGTCGGCGCCGACACGCTGCTCTCGCAAATCGTGCACATGGTGGCAGCAGCGCAGCGAAGCCGCGCACCCATCCAGCGGATGGCCGACCAGGTCGCGGGCTGGTTCGTGCCGGTCGTCATCCTGATTGCCCTCGTGACCTTCGCTGTGTGGATGGTCTGGGGTCCCTCACCGGCGTTCAGCTATGCGCTCATCACGGCGGTCGCCGTCCTCATCATCGCGTGTCCGTGTGCGCTCGGCCTGGCGACACCGATGTCCATCATGGTGGGCGTCGGCAAAGGCGCGCAATACGGCGTGCTCATCCGCGACGCCGAGGCGCTCGAGCGCATGGAGAAGGTCGACACGCTGGTCGTGGACAAGACCGGAACGCTGACCGAAGGCCGGCCAGAAGTCGTGCACGTCGAGCCGGTCAACGGCTTCTCAGCCGACGACGTGCTGCAGAAGCTGGCGAGCGTGGAGCGCGCCAGTGAACATCCTCTGGCACTGGCCATCGTGAACGACGCGAAGGAGCGAAAGCTGACGCTGTCGGCGGTGACCGACTTCGACTCCCCGGTCGGAAAGGGTGTCGTCGGCACCGTCGATGGCGAGCAGGTCGTGTCGGGCAGCGGCAAGTTCCTTGCTGAACGAGGCATCGAAGTGGGTTCGCTGAATCGGGCTGCGGAAGCGCAGCGCGCGAAAGCGGCGACGGTCATCTTCGTTGGCGTTGGCGGGAAACTGGCTGGCTTTGTGGCCATCGCGGACCCCATCAAGGCCACGACACCCCAGGCGCTGGAAGCGCTGAAGGCGGCTGGCGTTCACATCGTGATGCTCACCGGCGATGGCAAGACGACCGCGGAAGCTGTGGGCAAGCAGCTTGGCATCGATGAGGTCGTGGCCGAAGTGTTCCCGGAGGACAAGGTCGCGGTGGTGCAGCGATTGATGAAGGAAGGCAGGGTCGTCGCGATGGCAGGCGACGGCGTCAACGATTCTCCCGCCCTGGCCGCGGCCACAGTCGGCATTGCGATGGGGACCGGCACCGATGTGGCCATGGAGAGCGCGGGCATCACGCTGCTCAAGGGGGACCTCATGGGCATCGTTCGAGCGAGGACGCTGTCGCGCGCAACCATGAGGAACATCCGGCAGAACCTGTTCCTCTCGTTCGCGTACAACGTGGCAGGCATTCCCCTGGCGGCGGGCGTGCTCTATCCGTTCTTCGGCACGCTTTTGTCGCCGGTGGTCGCGGCAGCAGCGATGGCGCTGTCGTCGGTGAGCGTCATCGGGAACGCACTGCGCCTGCGGACCGTCAAGGTGGACTGAGATGTGACAGGCGGAACGTCGTGGCGCTGCCGAGTGGCTCATCGCGACCTGGGGCGTCTGGCAGGTCGGGCTGGGGTGCCGAGCGCGGTGTCGCTGCGCAGCCCCGCTGCACGTGCGGACACCGGGAGGATGTTGTCGATCATGGCGTTCACCCGCGCACGCTCTTGCGGACTGGCGCCGGTCAGCAGCTCGGGCGGTGTGGCCAGGACCACCTTGACCACCTGGCTGCGCGCGAGGTGAGTCGCTGCCCAGAAGAGGAAGTCCGAGCCGAGCAGCCGCATCATCGTGTTCTCGACCCACGCCGGCATGGGTGCGGCCGAGTCGGCCTGCCCGGGTGACTTCAAACCATCACCGATTCGACCGGCCGGCGCAACGACCGTGGCAGCGTCGGCCCGCGGCCGAAGCGCACCACCAGGTCTGGACGCTGGCCCGCCAGCCCCAGCGCGGCGGCGAACGGCGAGCGCACTGCGGCCACTTCCACCGGTTGATTCAGGAAGGCATTGCGAATGTTCAGCGCCGTGGCCTGCAGCGCGAAGCGCTCATAGGCCCGGCCGACCTCCACCCAGTGGGCCTTGTCGGCCGCTTCACCGACGAACACCGCGATGCCCGCCGAGTTGCGCACCTGGCGCGCGATCTTGTCGTTCTCGCCCTTGGCGGTGAAGAACCAGCCGAAGGCCAGATCGCCCAGCCACGCCGGGATGGCTGGGTTCCCCGACGACACGCTGAACAGCCCATCCCGTGTGCGTACGGCATCGCCGCCGTTGAAGCGGACCCAGGACTTGAGCTCGCTGACAAAGGCCGGGTCCGCCAACTGGGCGGTGTTGCCTTGAACGACGTGCTCCAGCACGCGCTCCATCGCCGGGCGATCGGTCAACAGCAACATGCGCACGCCGTTCGACGTGCCCGCCTGTTCCAGCAGGTTCAGATCCTCGCGGGACAGCGGCTGGCCGTCGTAGTCACCACGGGTGCATTGCCGCGACGCGATGGCGTGGAACAGCGGTGACGCTTGGGGGGTGGCTGTTGCAAGTGTCACGCGCACGAGGTCGTTGGTCGCGTCGAAGCTGGGCGCGGCGACGAGCCCGTGCGCCAGCGCTGCCCGCACAAGGTTCTCGGCCGCGCAGCCCAAGCTGACGAACAGGTGGTGATCGTCGGGATCCACCGCGGGGCAGCGCCGCGCCGTGTCAGGCCGGATCGCGATGGCCTTCTCTTCGACCGCGAACTTCCAGCACTGCGTGTTGTGGCTCGACGGTGCAAGAGTCGCACAGTGCACCAGTTCCCGCGTGAGCGCCGCGCCCTCCACGCCGGCCAGTGGGCCGGTGCGCCAGGTGCTCGCGGCGACGGCTTCGTACCCCTGGGGATCGGATGCCGGCGAGCAGGCCGACAGGATCGATGCTCCGCCAAAGACGGCAGGCACTCTGGAGACGAACTGCCTTCGCGACACCTTGACCACTTGACCTCCTGAGTTGCCTCCGATCCCAGCGACATCCGCGCGACTCGAGAGCCATGGAGAAGCGTCCATCGGACGTACGTCTGCGCCTACCAGATCTCTGCTTTCCGTTTGCCACGCGTCACGTTGCTGCCCTTCCGCTGCGCTTGAGACAAGCACGAACGCGCGCGGCGAGTTGCGGGATCGAGAAGGGCTTGGTCAAGTAGTCCGTTGCGCCGGACTCGAAGCCGGCACGGGTGTTGGCCTCGTCGTCCATGGCCGTCAACACGACGACCGGTAGCGCTGCCGTCGCCGGCTCGGAACGAAGGATCTTGAGCACCTCCAGGCCGCTCAGTCCCGGCATCAGCAGGTCCAGGACGACCAGGTCAGGCGCTTGGGCAGCGACTGATGCAAGTGCCTCTTCGCCGCTGGACGCTTCGATCACAGTATGGCCATCCTGGCTCAGCGCAACGCGCGCGAGGGCACGAATGTCCGGGTCGTCGTCCACGACCAGGACCCGGCGGCCGCGCACGAGGTCGCGACCCGGGGGCAGAGCCGAAGGCGAGCCGGTCAGGTGCGGGCCGCCGTGCGGTGCGACGGTGAGATCGAGGCCCTCGTACGCACAGCAGACGTCGACCACGTCCCCCAGCTTCTTGGCGTGCTCGCGGGCGAGCTTTTCCACCCTCTCGACGAAAGCGTCGTCGTGGGTCGGATCGTGATGGGTGAGCACGAGCTGACGCACCCCCGCCGCGGCCGCGAGCTCCACGGCGTATTCGTAGGTGCTGTGGCCCCAATTCTTCTTGGAGGGATACTCTTCCGGCGTGTACTGAGCGTCATGAATCACCATGCCGGCGCCTGCCATGAACCGCGCGTGGCGCCGGTCCCCCTCGTGCACGATGGACTCGGCGTGGCCGAGCGCGGAGCTTTCGTGCCAGAGCGTTTCTGAGAAGGGCTCGTGGTCGCACGAGTACACGACGGCGGCGCCGTCGGCCTCGATGCGATAGCCCAGCGTCGACGCCGGGTGATTCAGATACTCCGCGACGACTCGCACGCCACCGATCTCGTGCGCTCCCTCCGCGAGCTCCTGGAATGTGATCGTTGCCGGAAGCTGCGCAATGTCGACCGGAAAGTACGTGAACTCCATCTGGCCGGACAGCACTTCGCGCAGCGAACGCCCGCTGCCTTCAGGACCGCAGACCGTGATCCGGTTCCCGGGAA
>JBDSAB010000084.1:0-2835 GCA_039922395.1 Caldimonas sp. | reverse complement strand
GGCAAGGGCGGGGTCGGGAAGACGACCACGAGCGCGAGCTTCTCGTCCGGTCTCGCGCTGGCCGGCCACAAGACTGCCGTGATCGACTTCGACGTCGGCCTGCGCAACCTCGACCTGATCATGGGTTGCGAGCGGCGCGTGGTCTACGACCTGATCAACGTGATCCACAACGAGGCCAAGCTCACGCAGGCCTTGATCAAGGACAAGCAGTGCGACAACCTGTTCGTGCTGGCTGCCTCGCAGACGCGCGACAAGGACGCGCTGACGCAGGAAGGCGTCGAGAAGGTCTTGAACGACCTCGCCGCGATGGGCTTCGAGTACATCGTCTGCGACTCGCCGGCGGGCATCGAGACCGGCGCGCTGATGGCGATGCATTTCGCTGACGAGGCGCTGATCGTCACCAACCCCGAGGTCTCGTCGGTGCGCGACTCCGATCGCATCCTCGGCATGCTCGGCTCGAAGACCAAGCGCGCGATCGAAGGGCTCGAGCCGATCAAGGAGCACCTGCTGATCACGCGCTACAACCCGAACCGGGTGGCCGGCGGGCAGATGCTCTCGCTCGAGGACATCCAGGAGATCCTGCGCACGCCGCTGATCGGCGTGATCCCGGAGTCCGAGAAGGTGCTCGACGCGTCGAACCAGGGCGTGCCGGCGGTGCACCTGAAGGACACCGACGTGTCGGAAGCCTACAAGGACGTCGTCGCACGGTTCCTCGGCGAGGAGCGTCCGATGCGCTTCGTCGATGCCGAAAAACAGGGCTTCTTCAAGCGCCTGTTCGGCGGGAGGTAGGCGATGTCGCTGCTGTCATTCCTGCTCGGTGAACGCAAGAACACGGCGGGCGTTGCCAAGGAGCGCCTGCAGATCATCCTTGCGCACGAACGCGGCGACTCGGGTCGCACGGTCAACTACCTGCCGGCGCTGCAGAACGAGCTCATCGCGGTGATCTCGAAGTACGTCAAGGTGCGGCCCGAGGACATCCGGATCCAGCTCGAGCGCAAGGAGAACCTCGAGGTGCTGAAGGTCAAGATCGAGCTGCCGGATCCGGCGCGGCCGTAGCTGGAGGCGCCATACCAATGGCGCGTCCAGCGAGACGCGCCGGAGGCGACGACATGTCGCCGAGCGGACGTTGACGACGCGTCGTTCAGCGGACGACGAGCACCGGGATCTTGGTGTGCGTGAGCACCTTCTGCGTCTCGCTGCCGAGCAGCAGCGCCGAGACGCCGCGCCGGCCGTGCGATGCCATCACGAGCAGGTCGCAGTCCATCTTCTTGGCGTGCTCGATGATCGATTCCCATGGGTGCAGGCCCTCGACCGTGAGGGCCTGGCACGGCACGCCGGCCGTCTTGCAGGCTTCGGCGACCGCCGCGACATGGCGGGTCGCGATGCGCTCCTGCGCATCGAAGAATTCCTGCGGCGGCGTCGGCTGCATCTCGGAGATCGCGCCGTACGGGAACGGCTCCTTGACGCAGATCGTGTGGATCTCGGCATTCACCGACCGGGCCAGTTCGATCGCCGCGTCGATCGCCTGTTGCGTGATGTCGGAGCCGTCGGTCGGAACCAGGATGCGCTTGAACATCGTCATCTCCCGGAATGCGCACTGCAACTCGCAGCGCGAGACGATTCTGCGCCGCCACGGCGAGCAGGGGCTTGCGCGGCGTCAAGTCGCCGTCGCGGGGTGAACCGGCGTCAGCCGCCGCGCGCGATCGGGCGCGCCGGATCGGCCGACCACTCGCTCCAGGAGCCGGGATAGAGCGCCGAACCGGTCAGCCCGGCCTGTTCCATCGCGAGCAGGTTGTGGCAGGCGGTCACCCCGGAGCCGCATTGATGGGCGATGCGCGACACCGGGACGCTGCCGAGCAGCGCCTCGTATTCCGCACGCAGGTGAGCCGCCGGCTTGAACAGGCCATCGGCGTCGAGGTTGGCGCGATGGAATCGGTTCAACGCACCGGGGATGTGGCCGGCGACCGGATCGATCGGCTCGACCTCGCCGCGAAAGCGCTCCGGCGCGCGCGCATCGAGCACGCGCAGGCTGCCGAGCCGGCGCACGATCGCGTCGGCATCGACCGAGGTCGTCAGCGGCGCGCGCTCGGGGTAGGGCGGGGCGGCCGGCCGCGCCGGTGACGGATCAGTGACCACCACTCCACCGGCGCGCTGCCACGCCGCGAGGCCGCCGTCGAGCACCTGAACGTCGGCATGGCCCATCCAGCGCAGCATCCACCAGAGCCGGGCCGCGTAGACGCCGCCATGGCGATCGAGTGCGACAACCGCGGTGGCGGGCGTCACGCCGAACCGGCCGAGCCGTTCGGCGAAGACGCGCCGGGCGGGCAGAGGATGGCGGCCGTTTGTGCCGGTCTTCGGACCGGACAGGTCGTCGTCGAGGTGCAGGTAGATCGAGCCGGGCAGATGGCCGGCCTGCCACGCACGCCGGCCGGACTCGACGTCGGCGAGGTCGAAGCCGGTGTCGACGACGAGCGGAGGGTCGGCTTCGCGCAGACGCGCCGTCAGTTGCTCGGCAGAGATCAGTGGGTTCGGATGGGCATTCATGATTCAGAGGGCGCGCGGCCCGAATCGTGGGCGACGCCGCGCGTGCGCAGCAGGGTCGCGAACAGGCCGGCGCCGACGATCAGCGCCATGCCGAGGAGAGCGAGCCAGGTGACCCGGTCGTCGAACAGCAGCACGCCGTAGGCGAACGAGAACGCGATGCCGAGGTACTGCAGGCTGGCGTTGACCAGCGTGCGGCCGGTGCTGTAGGCCCGCGTCATCATCCACTGCGCGACCGTCGCCAGCACGCCGACCGCGAGCAACTGCGCGACACCGGCCGGTGTGTGGGCATGC
>JBDSAB010000083.1:0-9892 GCA_039922395.1 Caldimonas sp. | reverse complement strand
GCGGATGCAGAAGCTGCTCGACGTGATCGAGGACCTCGACGACGTCCAGTCGCTGTACCACAACGCGGAGATCTCGCCGTGAGCGGCGCGGCCGGTCGGAGCCGCCGATGAAGGTCCTCGTCGTCGGCGGCGGCGGCCGCGAGCACGCGCTGGCCTGGCGCCTCGCGCAGTCGCCGAAGGTGCAGAAGGTATTCGTCGCGCCGGGCAACGCCGGCACCGATGCCGACCCGCAGCTCGAGAACGTCGCGATCACCGACCACCGCCAGCTCGCCGACTTTGCGATCGCCGAGAAGATGGCGCTGACGGTCGTCGGCCCCGAGAGCGCGCTCGCCGACGGCATCGTCGATCTGTTCCGCGAGCGCGGCCTGCGCATCTTCGGGCCGACGCAATCCGCGGCGCGCCTCGAGAGCTCGAAAGCGTTCGCGAAGGACTTCATGCAGCGCCATCGGATTCCGACTGCTGCGTACCAGGCGTTCGACGATGCGAAGGCAGCGCATGCCTTCGTCGACGCCGCAGGAGCGCCGATCGTCGTCAAGGCCGATGGCCTCGCCGCCGGCAAGGGCGTGATCGTCGCGACGACGGTCGCCGAGGCGCATTCGGCGATCGACGCGATGCTCGACGGCACGCGCGGCGCACGCGTCGTGATCGAGGAGTTCCTCGACGGCGAGGAGGCGAGCTTCATCGTGCTCTGCGACGGCCGCCACGTCGTGCCGCTCGCGACCAGCCAGGACCACAAGCGCCTGCTCGACGGCGACACCGGACCGAACACCGGCGGCATGGGCGCGTACTCGCCGGCCCCGGTCGTCACGCCGAACGTCCATGCACGGGTGATGCACGAGATCATCCTGCCGACGATCGCCGGCATGGCGGCCGACGGCGTGCCGTTCAGCGGCTTTCTCTACGCCGGGCTGATGATCGATGCGGAGGGCGAGCCGCGCACGATCGAGTTCAACTGCCGGCTCGGCGACCCGGAAGCGCAAGTCCTGATGCTGCGCCTGAAGAGCGATCTGTTCGACGTGCTGATGCAAGCGACCGGCGCGACGCCCGATGCCGCGCTCGACGGCCTCGAGCTTCAATGGGACCGTCGCGTCGCGCTCGGCGTCGTGATGGCGGCGCACGGCTATCCGGTTGCGCCGCGCGCTGGCGACCGGATCGACGGTCTGCCGGCGCCGAGCCCGGACGCCATCGTCTTCCACGCCGGTACCACCATCGACAACGGCCACGTCGTGACCGCGGGAGGACGCGTGCTGTGCGTCACCGCGCTGGGCGACTCGGTCAAGCTGGCGCAGCAGCACGCCTACGATCTGGTGCATGGCGTGCGGTTCGAAGGCGCGCAATACCGGCGCGACATCGGCCATCTCGCGATCAGGCGATGACGGTCGACGGCGTCCGTGACTACCTGCTCGGCTTGCAGGCCCGTATCGTCGCTGCGCTCGAGGCGGAGGGCGGCGACCCGTTCATCGTCGATCGTTGGTCGCGTCCGCCCGGCGGCGCACTCGAGGGCGACGGCATCACCCGGCTGGTCGAGAACGGCGCGCTGCTCGAGCGCGGCGGCTGCGCGTTCTCGCACGTGCGCGGCCGCGCGTTGCCGGCGTCGGCCACGCAGCACCGTGCCGACCTGGCGCAGGCGCCGTTCGAGGCGATGGGCGTCTCGCTGGTCTTCCACCCACGCAACCCGTACGTGCCGACCGTCCACATGAACGTGCGGATGATCGCGGTCACGCCGCCCGACGATGCCGAGCCGGTGGTCTGGTTCGGCGGCGGCATGGACCTGACGCCGTACTACGGCTTCGAGGAGGACGCGCGCCACTTCCACGTCGTCAACCGCGATGTCCTCGCGCCGTTCGGCGCCGAGCGCTATCCGCGCTACAAGGCCTGGTGCGACGAGTACTTCTTTCTCAAGCATCGGCAGGAGCCGCGTGGCATCGGCGGCGTGTTCTTCGACGATGTCGGTGATCCCGACGTCGAGACCGCGTTCGCGATGACGCGCGCGGTGGGCGATGCTCTGCTCACCGCCTATCTGCCGATCGTGCAGCGGCGCAAGGCATTGCCGTTCGGTGAGCCGCAGCGCGCGTTCCAGGCCTATCGGCGCGGCCGCTATGTCGAGTTCAACCTGGTCTGGGATCGCGGCACGCACTTCGGCCTGCAGTCGGGCGGCCGGACCGAGAGCATCCTGATGTCGATGCCGCCGCTCGCCGCCTGGCGCTACGACTGGAAGCCGGAGCCCGGCAGCGCCGAGGCGCGCCTGTACAGCGACTTCCTGCGGCCGCGCGACTGGGCGACGGAGACCGGTGCTTGAAGCGGATCGGCATCTTCGGCGGCAGCTTCGATCCGGTCCACAACGCGCATGTCGCGCTCGCCAGGGTTGCGCTCGAGCAACTGGCGCTCGACGAGATCCGCTGGGTGCCGGTCTGGCAGGCGTGGCAGAAAACGCGTCGTCTCGCCCCGGCCGCCGACCGCGAGGCGATGGTGCGGCTCGCGATCGCCGGCGAGCCGCGCTTCGTCCTCGAGCGCTGCGAGCTGCGCCGGCGCGGCAACAGCTTCACGCTCGACACGGTGCGCGAGCTGCGCGCGGCCGAACCCCACGTCGAGTGGTACCTGATCCTCGGCCAGGACCAGTACGCGGGCCTCCACACCTGGCGCGACTGGCGCGAGCTCGTCGCGCTGGTGACGCTGGTCATCGCGCCGCGCGCCGGTGCCTCGCGCATCGACCCGCAGGTCGCCAGCACGCCGCACCGCACGGTCGGGCTGCCGATGATGAGCGAGTCGTCGACCGACATCCGCAGCGCGATCGCGGCGGGCGAGCCAATCGATGCATTGGTGCCGCCTGCGGTCGCAAGCTATATTGAAGAGCATCGCCTTTACCAGCCGTCCCATGCGGACGGCGCCGACACCAGGAGCTGAATGGACATCCGCAAGCTGCAACGCACCATCGTCGACGGACTCGAAGACGTCAAGGCCCAGAACATCGTCGTCTTCAACACCGAGCACCTCTCGGCGCTGTTCGAACGCGTGATCATCGCGTCGGGCACCAGCAACCGGCAGACGAAGTCATTGGCAGCGAGCGTGCGCGATGCGGTGAAGGCGGCCGGCCTGCCGCCGCCGCGCGTCGAGGGCGAAGCGAACGGCGAATGGATCATCGTCGACTGCGGTGCGGCGGTCGTCCACGTGATGCAGCCGTCGTTCCGCGACTACTACCACCTCGAGGAGCTGTGGGGCGACAAGCCGGTCAAGATGAAGCTGCAGACCGCCGCCGTCGGCTTGCCGAAGGCGGCCGCGCCCGAAGCGGCGGCGCGGGCCCGGCCGGCTCGCGCGCGGTCGATGCCCGACGACGCATCGCCGGCGAGGAAGACCGCGGTGCGCGGGCCGACCAGTCGATCGGCACCCAAGGGTGCGGGTGCCACGACCCAACGCGCCGCGCCGCGCCGTACTGATGCGCCGTCGACCAGCGCGCCCGGCGCGAAGCGCGCCGCGTCGTCGTCGCGTACCGCGTCGCCAGCGCGCGCATCAGGCCGCAATGCCGGCACACCGGCGCGCGCGCCAAGCCGCAGTGCCGGCGCGCCGGCCCGTGGCGTGACGCGAACCACCGGCGTGACACGCACCGTCGGCGTCAAGAGCAGCGCGGCGAAGAAGGCCGCGACCGCCGCGAAGCCTGTCCGTCGCAAGCCGCCGACGAAGACCTGAGACCGTAACAGCCTGAGCCCACGACAGGCGTACCGATGAAGTTGCTGTTGATCGCGGTCGGGCAGCGGCAACCGGATTGGGTCGACAGCGCATATGCCGAATTCGCGAAGCGCTTTCCGCCCGAGCTGCGGCTCGAGCTGAAGGCGGTGAAGGCCGAGCCGCGCGGCTCGCGCACCGCACAGCAGCTGATGGCGGCCGAGGCCGAGCGCATCGAGAGCGCCGTGCCGCGCGGCGCGCGTCGCATCGCGCTCGACGAGCGCGGCGAGCGCATGACGACGGCCGCTCTCGCCGCGCATCTCGAAAGCTTCCAGCGCGATGGCCGCGACGTCGCCTTCCTGGTCGGCGGCCCCGACGGGCTCGATCCGGCGCTGAAAGCCGGTGCCGACGACCGCTGGCGTCTCTCTGATCTCACGTTGCCGCACGGCCTGGTGCGGGTGCTTCTCGCCGAGGCGCTGTATCGGGCCTGGACCGTGACGACGCACCATCCCTACCACCGCGAATGAAGCAAAGCCGATGACAGGAAGCGGGAGCGGAGGCGAGCGCGTCGAGCACGAAGAACAGCCGCTGCAGGGTCGCGATCGGCAGAGCGCGCCGACGCCCCCGTTCGCGTTCATCTACCTCGCGTCGCAGAGCCCGCGCCGGCGCCAGCTGCTCGACCAGATCGGCGTCCGCCACGAGTTGCTGCTGGCCGGACCCGACGAAGACGTCGAAGCGCTTGAAGCAGAACGTGCCGGCGAGTCGCCGCTGCACTACGTCGAGCGGGTTACGCGCGCGAAGCTCGCCGCCGCGCGGGCGCGCCGGGTCGCGCGCGATCTGCCCGCCGCGCCGATCCTCTGCGCCGACACCACGGTGGCGCTGCGCCGCCGCATCTTCGGCAAGCCGCGCGATGCCGCCGATGCCGCGGCGACGTTGCGCCTGCTGGCCGGTCGGACGCATCGCGTGATCACTGCGGTCGCGGTCGGCGCTGGAGCAGACGAGGCCTTCGCAATCAGCGCCTCGAGCGTCCGATTCGCTGCGATCGACGACCGCGAGATCGAGCGTTACGTGGCCAGCGGCGAGCCGTTCGGCAAGGCCGGTGCGTATGCGATCCAGAGCGGCGCCGCGGTCTGGATCGAGCGCGTTTCCGGCAGCTACTCCGGTATCATGGGTTTGCCCCTCTACGAGACCGCGCGACTGTTGCGACAGGCCGGCGTCGGCTTCCAGGGAACTCCCCGGACCCCCGCACCGCTGCATGCCCGGCAGGGGGAATGACCGATCGATGTGAACAGGCCCGGCTCGCGTCATCTTCCTTTCATGCAAGACATCCTGATCAACTGGGCCCCTCAGGAAACGCGCGTCGCGGTCGTCGAGAACGGCGCGATCCAGGAACTGCATGTCGAACGCGCGCTCGAGCGCGGTCTGGTCGGCAACGTCTACGCCGGCCGCGTCGCCCGCGTGCTGCCCGGCATGCAGTCGGCCTTCATCGACATCGGCCTCGAACGCGCCGCGTTCCTCCATGTCGCCGACCTGCAGGCGAGCGGCCACGGGCCGCGCGGCGAGCACGCCAACGGCAACGGCGGGCAGACGCCGATCGAGCGCCTCGTCTTCGAAGGGCAGACCCTGACCGTGCAGGTCATCAAGGACCCGATCGGCACGAAGGGCGCGCGGCTGTCGACGCAGATCAGCATCGCCGGCCGGCTGCTCGTCTTCCTGCCGCAGGACGATCACATCGGCATCTCGCAGAAGATCGGCTCGCCCGAGCTGCGCGAGCAGCTGCGCGCACGCATGACCGCGCTGGTCCAGCCCGCGCCTGGCGAGGCGCCGAGCGGCGGCGGCTTCATCCTGCGCACCAACGCGGCCGATGCCACCGACGACGAGCTGGCCGACGACATCCGCTACTTGCGCAAGACCTGGACCGCGCTGCGCGAGCGCGGCTTCAAGTCGCCGCCCGGCACCCTGCTGCACCAGGACCTCAGCCTGGCCGAGCGCGTGCTGCGCGACCTCGTCGACGAACAGACGCAGGCGATCCGGATCGACTCGAAGCTGCAGTTCGAGACGCTGACGCAGTTCGGCCGCGACTACACGCCGACCTCGGTCGCGAAGCTCCAGCACTACGCCGGCGAGCGGCCCATCTTCGACCTCTACAACATCGACGAGGAGATCGCGCGCGCACTCGAGCGCCGCGTCGACCTGAAGTCCGGCGGCTACCTGATCATCGACCAGACCGAGGCGCTGACGACGATCGACGTCAACACCGGCGGCTTCGTCGGCGCGCGCAACTTCGACGACACGATCTTCAAGACCAACCTCGAGGCGGCGCAGGCGATCGCGCGCCAGCTGCGCCTGCGCAACCTCGGCGGCATCATCATCATCGACTTCATCGACATGGCGCGCGAGGACCACCAGGCCTCGGTGCTCGGCGAGCTGAGGAAGCAACTCGGCCGCGACCGCACCAAGGTCACGGTCAGCGGCTTCACGCAGCTCGGCCTGGTCGAGATGACGCGCAAGCGCACCCGCGAATCGCTTGCCCACGTGCTGTGCGAACCGTGCCCGACCTGCAAGGGCAAGGGCCACGTGAAGACCGCGCGCAGCGTCTGCTACGACATCCTGCGCGAGATCCTGCGCGAGGCGCGCCAGTTCAATCCGAAGGAATTCCGCGTGATCGCTTCGGCCTCGGTGGTCGAGATGCTGCTCGACGAGGAAGGCCAGCACCTCGCCGCGCTGTCCGACTTCATCGGCAAGCCGATCTCGCTGCGCGCCGAGCCGCTCGGCTCGCCGGAGCAATACGACATCGTGCTGTTGTAAGTTGCGGGATGTGCGCGGCGCAGGCCGTACCGGCCGCCGCTTCCTTCAGGCGAGCAGCGCGCGCGCCCGCTGCAGGTCCGGATAGTCGAATCCCTCGCTGAACCCGGCATAGACCGGACGCAGTGCCAGGTCGGCATCGGCGGCACGCCCTTCGGCTTTCAAGAGCCGGGCCAGGTCGGCTGCCGCGCGCAACGTGAAGAGCTTCGCTCCCTGCGCCTCGGCGACATCGATCGCGCGGCGGTAGTAGCGTTCGGCGAGCCGTTGTCGATGGCCCGGGCCGTCGGGAGGCGCTTCGGTCGCCGGGCCGGTGCCCGCCGGAATCGCGTCGCTGTCGTCGATGACCCCGAGCTCGGCGAGGCGGCCGCGATGGCGCAGCAGCTCCGCCTCGTAGAAGCGCTCGCCGATCGTGGCGACCAGCCCCTCGCCGGCGCGCACGTAGTAGGCAGCTTCTTCCGGATCGCCGGCATTGAGCAGCACCTCGGCGGCATGCGAGGCGTATTCGGTGCCGGTCGCCAGCGCGCCGGCGGCGGTCCATTCGGCATGGCCCTCGCGCAGCAGGCGGCGCCCTTCGTCGACGTCGCCGTTCGCGACCAGCGCCCGGCCGAGCATCATCTGTCCGGTCGCGGTGCGCGCCTGGAAGCCCATCCGCTCGGCCATCACGAGCAGCTCGCGCGACAGCCGCATCGACTCGGCCATGTCGCCGCGCCGGAATGCGGCCCAGCGCGCCAGTGACTTCGCCCAGGCGATCGAGGGCTCATGAGCGCGCTTCTCGGCGATTTCGAGGGCCTGTGCCGTGGACGTGGCGGCCTGCTCGAGGTAGCCCTGGTTGACGCGGACGGCGATCATCTGCGACAGCACCATCACGACCGGTTCGATGCCGCCGATGTCGACGCGCTGATCGGCCGGTACCGACTCGAGCTCGCGCATCGCCTCGGTGCTGTGTGCCCATGCTGCCGTCAGCTCGCCCAGGTGCATCTCGGCGAGGCCGAGGACGAGCGCACGGAAGACCCGACTCATCGGCGCGAGGCTGGCGATTTCCTCGGTGCCGAGATGGCCGAGCATGTCGATCACGTCCTGATAGCGACCGGAAGCCCACAAGGTCGCGCTCAATGCGGAGCAGGCGATCACGTAGGTGTCGCTCTGGCCGAGCCGCGACGCCAGCTCGCGCGAACGCGCGAAGCATGCCGAGGTCTGCGGTGCCGCGTAGCCGTCGATCTGCATCAGCAGCTGGCCGAGCTTCATCTGCAGGTTCAGCTCGACCGCTTCGCCGCCGCTGCCTGCCGGCAGCTTCGGCAACAGCGCCAGCGCGGCGTGCAGCTGGGTCGCGGCTTCGCGGTAGGCGATGCGCGCGATGGCGCGGTCGGCCGCGCGGTGCCGGAAGTCGAAGGCGCGCACCAGGTCGCCGCCTTCCTGGTAGTGGTACGCGAGCAGCTCGGGCTGGCTCTCGACCGTGTCCGGGTCGGTCCGTTCGATCGCGGCGGCGATCTGCGCATGGCGCAGCACCCACTGGCTCTTCAGCAGGCTGTTCGACGCGGTGTCGCGGATCAGCGCGTGCTTGAAGCTGAAGCTCGCATTGGGGGGTGGGTCGCGCGCGACGACGAGTCCGGTGCGGACGAGGTCGTCGAGCGCGGCAGCGAGCTTCGGCTCGGGCATCTGCAGCACCTCGGCGAGCAGGCGGAGCGCGAACTCGCGGCCGATCAGTGCGCTGACCTGCGCGACCTCCTTCGCCGGCGCCAGCCGGTCGAGGCGCGCCATCAGCGAATCCTGCAGGGTCGACGGGATCGCGAGCAGCGGCAGCGCCCCCTTCAGCTTGTAGCCGTCGGGCGTGTCCTCGAGCAGGCCCGACTGCACCACGGTCTTGGTCAGCTCCTCGACGAAAAGCGGAATGCCGTCGGTCTTGCGGATGATCTCGGCCAGCACCTCGGGTGGCAGCGCCTTGCCACCCGTCACGGCGCCGACCAGCGCCATCGACTGCTTCTGGCCGAGCCGGTTCAGCGCGAGCCGGGTCAGGTGGGCGGGGCTGCCCCAGGACGGCACGTACTCGGGCCGGCAGGTGACCAGGATCAGCACGCGCGCATCGGCAAGCTGCTCGATCGCCTGGGCGACCAGCTGCTCGCTGGTCGGATCGATCCAGTGCGCATCCTCGATCAGCAGCAGCACCGGGTGGTGCACCGACAGGCGGCGCAGCAGGTCGATCGGCGCCTGCAGCAGCTGCGCGTTCCGGTGCAGCGGCTCGCCGTCGTTCGCCGGCACGCGACCGCCGTCGGGCAGGCCCATCAGGCGCAGCAGGTAGCCGAACGAAGAGGCCGGGAAATCGAGCTCGGAGCCGGTCAGGCGTGCCAGCTTGGCGGTGCGCTCGGCATCGCTGTCGGTCGGCGTCATGTGGGTGACGCGTTCGAAGTAGCGGACCAGCGGGTAGAGCGCGCTGCTGTTGAAGTACGGCGAGCACTGCAGCAGCACGGTCGCTGCCGACTCGGTGGCGAGGCGCTCGCGCAGCGTATGGGTGATGCGCGACTTGCCGATGCCGGCCTCGCCGGACAGCATCACGGCCTGGCCTTCGCCGTCGCGCGCCAGGGCCCAGCGCTCGAGCAGCAACGCGACCTCGCTGTCGCGGCCGATCAGGTGGATCAGCTCGTGCTCGTGCTGGGCCTCGAAGCGGCTCGCGACGCTGCGCGCGCCGACCACGCGCCAGGCCTCGACGGGCGCCGCAAAGCCCTTGAGTGCAAGCATGCCGAGCGACGCGACCTCGAAGGCCGCGCCGACCAGGTGCCGGGTCTCGTCCGACATCACGATCTGGCCCGGCCCGGCGTGCCCTTGCAGGCGAGCCGCGAGATTCGGCGTCTCGCCGCTCGCGGTCTGTTCGGCCGCCGAGGTGCCGCCGCCGACCTCGCCGACGACGACGAGGCCGGTGGCGATGCCGATCCGGGTCTGCAGTTCGAGGTCGTCGAGCGGGCGCAGCCGCGCCACCGCGTCGAGTGCGGCGAGCGCCGCGAGGACCGCGCGCTCGGCGTCGTCCTCGTGGGCGCGCGGGTAACCGAAGTAAACGAGCACGCCGTCGCCGAGCAGCTGCGCGACATGACCGTCGAACGCGCCGACGGCCGCGGCGATCGCGGCATGGAAGCGGCGCACGACGTTCTGCAGATCTTCCGGATCGAGGCGGCCGGAGAGCTGGGTCGAGCCGACCATGTCGCAGAACATCACCGTCAGCTGGCGCCGTTCGGCCTCGGGGAAGGAGGCCGTAGCCGGCGTCGCGCTCGGTGCCGCGGCGGGTGTCGGCGCCGACGGTGCCTGCGACGCCTCGGCCGGTGCCGCCAGCGCGGCGATCGCCTTCAGCAGGCGCTTGCGGTCGCCGAGCGTCGCGACGCCGAGTTCCTTCAGGTCGGCATCGTTCAGCTCCGGCAGCACGTCGAGGCTGATGTCCTGG
>JBDSAB010000082.1:0-3123 GCA_039922395.1 Caldimonas sp. | reverse complement strand
GGCTTACCAGCTGGCCTTGACGACGCCAGGGATATCACCCTTGAACGCCAGTTCGCGAATCTTGTTGCGGCCGAGACCGAACTTGCGGAAAGTGCCACGCGGGCGACCTGTCAACTCGCAGCGATTGCGCTGGCGGGTCGGGTAGGCATTGCGCGGCAGCTTCTGCAACTCGAGGCGCGCGGCGTAGCGCTCTTCGTCGGACTTCTTCGCGTCGTTGGCGGTGCCCTTGAGCTCCGCGTACTTCGCAGCGAACTTGGCGACGAGCTTGGTGCGCTTGAGTTCGCGCTGAATGAGGGAGGTTTTTGCCACGGGGCTGTCCTTCAGTTCTTGAACGGGAATTTGAACGCAGTCAGAAGCGCCTTGGCCTCTTCATCGTTCTTCGCGCTCGTCGTGATGCTGATGTTCAGGCCACGCAGCACATCGATCTTGTCGTAGTCGACTTCAGGGAAAATAATCTGTTCCTTGACGCCGATGTTGTAGTTGCCACGGCCGTCGAACGCACGACCCGAAATACCGCGGAAGTCGCGTACGCGGGGCAACGCGATCGTCACGAAGCGATCCAGGAATTCGTACATCTGCACGCCACGCAATGTGACCATGCAGCCGATCGGCACGCCGTCCCGAATCTTGAAGCCGGCAATCGCCTTCTTCGACTTCGTGACGACCGGCTTCTGGCCGGCGATCTTGCTCAGGTCGCTGACCGCGTGGTCCATCACCTTCTTGTCGGAGACGGCCTCGCTGACTCCCATGTTCAGCGTGATCTTCGTGATCCGCGGCGCCTGCATCGACGACTTGTAGCCAAACTTGGTGACCAGATCGGGGACGACCTTGTCGCGGTAGAACTCTTGCAAACGGGCCATGGCCAACCTCTCAAGCCTTGATTTCTGCGCCGCTCGACCGGAACACGCGGACACCGCGCTCCTTGGTCTTGCGCGACTGTTGTTCGGAGTCGCTCAGCAGCTTGATACCGACGCGGTCGGCCTTGCCCGTCGCCGGGTTGAAGATCGCGATGTTGGATTGATGGATCGGCAGCGTCTTGTCGACGACACCGCCGGTCGTTCCCTTCATCGGATTCGGCTTCACGTGTTTCTTGACCACGTTCACGCCCTCGATGAGCAGGCGCTCCTCGTCGACGCGCTGCGTCACGGTGCCGCGCTTGCCCTTGTCGCGGCCGGTCAGCACGATGACCTGGTCGCCTTTGCGAATCTTGTTCATGGCTAGGTGTCCTTTGCGTCCGGCGCCTACAGAACCTCAGGCGCCAGCGACACGATCTTCATGAAGCGCTCGGTCCGCAGCTCGCGCGTGACCGGCCCGAAGATGCGGGTGCCGATCGGCTCGAGCTTGGCGTTCAGCAGCACGGCGGCATTGCCGTCGAACTTCACCAGCGAGCCGTCCTGGCGGCGCACGCCCTTCGCGGTGCGAACGACGACGGCGCTGTAGACCTCGCCCTTCTTGACGCGACCGCGCGGCGCAGCTTCCTTGATGGAAACCTTGATCACGTCACCGATGCCGGCGTAGCGGCGCTTCGAGCCGCCCAGCACCTTGATGCACATGACGGATTTAGCGCCAGTGTTGTCGGCCACGTCGAGCCGCGATTGCATTTGAATCATGTCTTTTCCCAACTTGCCCGGCCATCCGGATCGCGCCGGGCTGCCGAACAGTCTTGGGCCCGTCGAACCTGTCGAGCGCGAGGTGCGCTCGACCGGTGGTTTGGGCGGAGCCGGGATTCCGAAGATGCACCGTGCGGCGCAGACCAGAATTCCGGCGAAGCCAAGCATTATGCCCGAAGCCCGCCGATCGCGTCAACGCGCCGGTGGGCTCGAGCCACTAATCTCCTCTAGGCCGCAGTCACCTGCTTGAGCAGGGTGTCGGCATCGCTGACCTCGAACTTGCCGGGGCCCTCGATGTTCAACGACTTGACCACGCCGTCCTTCACGAGCATCGAGTAGCGCTGCGAACGCAGGCCCATGCCGCGCGCATTCAGGTCGAGCGTCAGCCCCGTGGCCTTCGCGAAGTCAGCGCTGCCGTCGGCCATCATCCGAACCTTGCCGGCCGTCTTCTGATCGCGACCCCAGGCGCCCATCACGAACGGATCGTTGACCGACACGCACCAGATTTCGTCGACGCCAGCCTTCTTCAGCTCGTCGGCCTTCGCCACATAGCCAGGCACATGCTTGGCCGAGCAGGTCGGCGTGTAGGCGCCAGGCAGCCCAAAAATCGCAATGGTCTTTCCGGCCGTCACCTTCGCGAGATCGAACGTGTTCGGGCCGAGTGAGCAGCCGTTGCCTTCGACCTCGATGAACTCCTGCAGCGAACCGGCGGGCAGCTTGTCTCCAACTTTCAGCATGGCGTCTCCTTCGATGACGGGTCAGATTGACGACGACGCGGCAGGTCTGCCGACGGACATCGCAACGGTCGCGACGACCTCAGACGGTCAGCGCCTTCTGGACCAAGCGGGTCACGACCCAGGACTTGGTCTTCGAGATCGGCCGGCTCTCGGCGATCTCGACGATGTCGCCGAGCTTGTATTCGCCGTTCTCGTCGTGCGCGTGGTACTTGCTGGTCCTCGCGACGATCTTGCCGTACAGCTCGTGCTTCGTGCGGCGCTCGATCAGGACAGTGATCGTCTTCGAGCGCTTGTCGCTGACGACCTTGCCAACCAGCGTGCGCGTGTTCTTGGCCCTGGGATCACCGGTCGCGGTGTCCGCCGTGGCGGTCTGCTGCTCGCTCATTTGGCGGCTCCTTTTCGCTTCTCGGCCTGCACGGTCTTCGCGCGCGCGATGTCGCGCCGCGTGTTGCCGAGCTGGGAATGGTTGCTCAGTTGCTGCGTCGCCTTCTGCATGCGCAGGCCGAAATGGGCCTTCAGCAGGTCGGCGACTTCTTTCTCGAGCCCGGCAGCGTCCTTGGCGCGGAGATCGGATGCTTTCATGTGATCGTCCTCGGGTGCGGCGTTCAGGCGCCGACTTGGCGGGCCACGAAGGTCGTCTTCAGCGGCAGCTTGGCGGAGGCCAGCTGGAACGCTTCACGGGCGAGCTCTTCGGGGACGCCGTTGATTTCATAGAGCACCTTGCCGGGCTGGATCTCAGCGACGTAGTACTCCGGATTGCCCTTGCCGTTGCCCAT
>JBDSAB010000081.1:0-6674 GCA_039922395.1 Caldimonas sp. | reverse complement strand
CCTCAACCTGATCGAGATCGCCGAGCGCGCGCCGTGACGCCTGCGCAGTCGACGCGCTGCTGAAGTCGGGGCGCAACGCTCGATGCCGGTCGTCGGGTTCATGAACCCGGTCTCGCCCGACACCTATTCGTTCAACGCCGTTGCGTTTCGAGAAGGGCTTGCCGAGGCGGGCTTCGTCGAAGGACGCAACGTCCGCATCGAGTACCGCTGGGCCAGGGGCGACTATGCGCTGCTGCCGACACTGGCCGCCGAGCTTGCTGCGTTGAAGGTCGCGGCGATCGCTGCCACCGGCGACATCGCTTCGGCGCGCGCCGCGAAGGCGGCGACGAGCACGATCCCGATCGTCTTCACGATCGGCGCCGACCCGGTCGGCCACGGGCTGGTCGCCAGCCTCAATCGGCCGGGCGGCAACGTGACCGGCGTCAACCTGTTCTCGTCGATCCTCAGCGGCAAGCGCATCGAGCTGTTGACCAAGATCGCGCCGAAGGTGCGCCGCGTCGCGATGATCATGAACCCCGACAACTTCACCGCTGCCGCCGAAGAGCAGGACGGGTTCGCGGGTGCGCGCATGCTCCATCGCGAGGTCGTCGTCGTCAAGGCCAGGAAGCCGGACGAGATCGCCGGCGCCCTGGCGGAGGCACTGCGGCTCAACGCCGATTCCTATGTGACGGCGAGCGATCCGTTGATCCTCGACCGGCGCGGCGAGATCGTCGCGTTCGGGCAGGCGCACGGGCTGCCCGGCATCGGCTTCGTGCGCCAGTTCGCCGCTGTCGGCGCGCTCCTCAGCTACGGCCCGAGCATCACGTGGATGTACCGCCAGGCCGGCCTCTACATCGGCGCGATCCTGAAGGGCGCGAAGCCCGCCGACCTGCCGGTGATGCAGCCGACCGGCTTCGAGTTCGTCGTCAACCTCAAGACCGCCGCCGCCCTCGGCCTCGAGCCGCGCGCCGATGTGCTGCTCAGCGCCAACGAGGTGATCCAGTAGACGCGATCCATCGGGTCGATCGCTCAAGTGCTTGTTGCCGTGCCCGGGCCGCGCCGAGCCTGCCGCTGGAAGTGGGCATAGAGCGAGTCGAGCACGCCGCTCATCTCGGCGAGGAGCGCGTCGTCATCGGCGATCCGTTCGCGGGCTCCGGCCATGACCGCTTCAAAACCGGTCGCCTCGGGCACCGCCTCGCCGCCGATGTCGAGCGCGTGAACGATCGTCGCCAGGCGCGCGAGGGCGGCGTCGCCATCGAGACCGAAGCTCGCCAGCAGCGTTTCGAAGGTGACGCGCTCGCCGACATGCGAGAAGGTCGCGCCGTCGAAGTCGAAGCCCACCGCGCTCTTCGGGCACTCGGACGGCTTGGCCAGCCAGCGAAACTTCGCGTCGGGGTCGATGAAGCGTCGGATCAGCCAGGCGCTCGCCGCCCGGTCGACCCAGAGGCGGCGCCGCGTCGCCCAGGTCCGCCCGCGGTACCTCGCGGCGTCGAGCCGCGCGACGCGGCCCTTCGCTTCGTGAGGCTCGTCGGGCGAGAGCACGGCGTCGATGCGCTTGCTGAAGTCGCTCCAGGCGGCTTCGGCCTCGACGCTGGCATCCGACGGGAAGAAGTCGATCGCGCGCAGCGCATCGAGGTCGCGCTGGAGCCGGCGCTTGAGCTTGGCGAGCTCGGCCGGCGACGAGGCGGCGAGGGTCCGGTTCGGCTGCTTCCACGCCAAGCGCATCACCCGGTAGGCCTCCGAGCGGTCGAAGAGCTGGCGGTAGGCGTCGGCCTCGTCGGCAGTGGCCGGCACGACGGCCATGAGCCAGGCCGTGCCGCCTTCGCGGATGCACTCGTCGCCGAGATCGCGCAGCGCATCGGCGCGATCGGCACCGCTGGGCAGCAGGTAGGCGCCGTCCCGGAGCGCGACGCAACCCAGCGCCTTGAGCGCCCGCCAGATCCGCATTCGCGGCGTCGCGCTCGACATGGGCAACGAGATCACGAGGAGCAGCCAGTCTGTCCCGTCAAGGCTCATGTAATAGATCATACATTGGTGTAGAGTCATCGACATCGATCGAGACCAGCATGCGTCCCGGCTTCGCGGTTGGAGCATGCGCAGGGCAGGGTGGACGTCACCACCGAAGTGGTTTGCGCAGGCGCGGTCGACCGAGGAGATCCGCATGACCACTCGCCCATTGAAGATCGCGATCGTCTATCCGGGCGACAGCGAGATCCGCCGACTCGCGACGCGCGAGAACAACCGGTTCGCGGCAGTGGTTGCCGCTTTTGCCGCGCGCGGCGTGGACGCCCGCCCGGCGGTCTACAACATCGCGCAGGCCGACGAGCTTCGCGACCAGCTGCTGGAATGCGACGGCGCGCTGGTCTGGGTCAATCCGATCGACGCCGGGCACTCACGCGCCCCGCTCGATGCACTGCTGCGCGACGTCGCGGCGGCCGGCGTGATGGTCAGCACCCATCCGGACGTGATCATGAAGCTGGGCACGAAGGACGTGCTCGTCGACACCCGCGCGATGGGCTGGGGCAGCGACGTCCATCGGCTCGACACGCTCGATCAGTTGCGAACGGAACTGGATGCGCGTCTCCGAGACGGATCGATCCGCGTCCTGAAGCAGTGGCGCGGTCACAGCGGCATCGGTATCTGGCGCGTCCAGCGTGCCCCGGGCCAGTCTGCCTCGCGAGCGGCGAGCCACGTGGTCGCCCGCCATGCGGTTCGCAGCAGTCCCGAACTCACGCTCGACCTCGACGCTTTCGTTGCGCTGATGGCGCCGTATTTCGAGGACGGCGGTCACATGGTCGACCAGGCCTGGCAGCCGCGGCTGACCGAAGGCATGGTGCGTTGCTACCTGGTCCAGGACCGCGTGGCGGGCTTCGGGTTGCAGGCGGTGAATGCGCTTCACCCGCCGCTGGACGGAAGCGAATTCGCAGGGTTTCCAACACCGAGTCAGCGCCTCTACCACCCGCCCGATCTCGTGCACCTGCAGGGGCTCAAGCAGCGCCTCGAGAGCGAATGGGTGCCCGAGCTGGAACGCACGCTCGGCATCCGCGGCGACGAGCTGCCGCTGCTGTGGGATTGCGACTTCCTGTTCGGCGAGCGCTCACGCGACGGCGACGAGTCGTACGTGCTCTGCGAGATCAACGTCAGCAGCGTCGCGCCGTTTCCTGATTCGGCCATCGAGCCGCTCGTCGCTGCGACCATCTCGCGCGTTGACGCGGCGCGCGGGTCAGGCCGCCACTGAAGGCGGATGGGAGGATCCTGCTCGGCGGTCGCTCGCCTCAGTACGCGCCCTCGACCAGATGGGTCGGCCGACCGGCGACGAAGTTCTCGATGTTGTCGACCAGCTGATCGGACAAGCTTTGCTGCGCTTCGTCGGACGCCCAGGCGACGTGCGGCGTGAGGATCACATTGGGCCGCGCGGCGGCGCGCATCAGCGGGTTGTCGGCCTTCGGCGGCTCGCCGTCGACCACGTCGAAGCCGGCGCCGGCGATCAGCCCGGCGTCGAGCGCGCGCACCAGCGCGGCCTCGTCGACCAGGCCGCCGCGCGCCGTGTTGATGATCAGCGGCCGCCGCTTCATCGCCTCGAACTCCGGCATCGCGATCATGTTGCGCGTCTGCGGGGTCAGCGGCGAGTGCAGGGTGATGACGTCGCTGGTCTCGAGCACTTCCTGCCACGGCGTGTACAGCGGCCCGAGACCGCTGACACCCTTGTGCGCGGCGAACATCGGCAGCATGCCGAAAGCGCGCGCGAGCGCGGCCACGTGCTGGCCGAGCACGCCCTCGCCGATGATGCCGAGGCGCGAGCCGCGCAGGTCGCGGATCGGATGGTCGAAGAAGCAGAACTGCGCCGACTGCTGCCAGCGCCCGGCCAGTACCGACTCGCGATAGGCCACCACGTTGCGGCGCAGCGCGAGGATCAGCGCGAAGGTGTGCTCCGGCACCGTGTTGATCGCATAGCCGCGGATGTTGCTGACGGCAACGCCGCGCGCGGCGCAGGCCGCCTTGTCGACGCAGTCGGTGCCGGTCGCCGCCACCGCGATGAGCTTCAGCGCCGGCAGGCGCTCGAGCGCCGCGCCGTTGATCGGCACCTTGTTGGTGATCGCGATCGACGCGCCGGCGAGGCGCTCGACCACCTGATCGGCACGCGTCTCGGCGTGCTCGATCAGCTCGTGCGGGAACGACGGCGGGCGCACGCGGATCTGCGGCGCGATCGTCGCGCGGTCGAGGAAGACGATGCGATGGCTCATGGTGACCTCCGTGCTTCATCCTACGGCACGAGAGGGGGCACCGCCGCCTTCAACGCGACGGCCGCCGCAACGTGTCACCAGACCAGCGGGTGCACGCCGTACAGCTCGGCGAGCTCGCGATACACCGCGGGCTCCTCGCGCGCGAGATCGAGCGGGCGTTCGAAGAAGACCTCCGAGACGACCGCGAAGAACTCGGCCCGGTCGGTGGCGGCATAACTGTCGATCACGCTCGACGGCGTGGTCTGCAGGCGCTGGAACGCGTCGTCCATGACCCGGTTCCAGCGCGTGCGCATCGTCGCCGTCGGCCGCCACGGGCAGCCGTCGGCGACGCCGGAATCCTGATCGATCTGGTGCGCGAACTCGTGGACGGCGACGTTGCGCCCGCTCGCCGAATCGGTCGCATCCGAGACGACGTGAGCCCACGACAGGATCACCTGGCCGCGCGCCCATGACTCGCCTGCCGTGGCCTGGCGCTGCTCCTGGACGACACCGGCACCGACCGGCCGTTCGCGCGTCACGACGAACGCATCCGGGTAGACGAGGATCTCGTTCAGCCGGGGGTAGTAGTCCGACGTCGACCGGCCGAGCAGGAGCAGGCACGCCTTCGCGGCAATCGTGAGGCGGACTTCGTCGGTGATCGGCTGACCCTGGCAACCGATGAAGGGCTTCTCGGCCAGGAACACGAGGATGTGCCGTCGCAGGCGGATCTGCAGGTCGGCCGGCAACCGCGACAGCAGCGGCACCCGCTTGCGCAGGATGCGCCGCCAGGCGCGCGGAAAGGGCCGCTGGCGGATCCGATCCCTGCGCCGCTCGACCCACCACGGGCCGGCGAGCATCAAACAGAAGCCGATCAGTAGCGCAGCCAGGACGAGCCCGGCGCCGATCGCAGAGGTTGACATCGCCGTTAGCTGGTCTGCGATCCGTCGATTTCAAGGGGCCGGCTCGAGGGGTCTCGCGCAGCGTGAGATCGGTCCGGAGCCGCTCGCGCGGGCGAAAAGAGCGAGCATTGGCGTGCCGAGCCGGTTGGGCCGATCATTCGCATCGTCGTCCACACCCCGCATCCGAGACCCGCATGAAGATCGTCGAAATCCGCGAGCAGACCATCCCGATCAGTTCGCCCATCCGCAACGCCTACATCGATTTCAGCAAGATGACCTTGAGCCTCGTCGCCGTGATCACCGACGTCGTGCGGGATGGCAAGCCGGTGGTCGGGTACGGCTTCAATTCGAACGGCCGCTACGGCCAGGGCAAGCTGATGCGCGAGCGCTTCATCCCGCGCGTCATGGAAGCAGCGCCCGCGTCGCTTGTCGATGCCAGCGGCAGCAACCTCGACCCGCACAAGATCTGGACCGCGATGTTCACGAACGAGAAGCCGGGCGGCCACGGCGAGCGTTCGGTCGCGATCGGCACGATCGACATGGCGGTCTGGGATGCGGTCGCGAAGATCGAAGGCAAGCCGCTGTTCCAGCTGCTGGCCGATCGCTACGGCAACGGCCAGCCGAACCGAAAGGTCTTCGTCTATGCCGCCGGCGGCTACTACTACCCGGGGCAGGACCACGGCAAGCTGAAGGACGAGATGCGCAGCTACATCGACCGCGGCTACACGGTGGTGAAAAAGAAGATCGGCGGTGCCTCGCTCGACGAAGACCTGCGCCGCATCGATTCGATCCTGAGCGTGCTGCAGGACGGCCAGAAGCTCTGCGTCGACGCCAATGGCCGTTTCGATCTCGACACCGCGATCCGCTACGCGAAGGCGCTGTCGCGCTACGACCTGTTCTGGTACGAGGAGCCGGGCGATCCGCTCGACTTCGAGCTGCAGGCGACCCTGCGCAACTACTACCAGAATCCGATGGCCACGGGAGAGAACCTGTTCTCGATGCAGGACGCGCGCAACCTGATCCGCTACGGCGGCATGCGACCGGACCGCGACTGGCTGCAGTTCGACTGCGCGCTGAGCTACGGCCTGGTCGAGTACCTGCGCACGCTCGACATGCTGAAGGAGCACGGCTGGTCGGCGAGCCGGTGCATTCCGCACGGCGGCCACCAGATGTCGCTCAACATCGCCGCCGGCCTGGGCCTCGGCGGCAACGAGAGCTATCCCGACCTGTTCCAGCCGTTCGGCGGCTTCCCCGACGGGGTGAAGGTGGTGAACGGCTTCGTCACGCTGCCCGACCTGCCCGGCATCGGCTTCGAAGGCAAGGCCGACCTGTTCACCGAAATGAGAGCCCTTGCACCATGACCGCCCCTTTGCTCGAAGAAGCCATCCGCTTTGCACAGTCGCACGAGACGCCGTGGCCGCGCGATCCCGACGCAGCGCCCGCCCCCGGCCAGGCGCCCTGGGGCGTGCACCACGACGACCCGCCGCCCTACAACCGGCTGCGCGGACCGGTGCACGAGCGCGGCCCGCAGTCGGGCGTGGTGCGGCGGCACGGCGAGGAAGTCGTCGCCTGG
>JBDSAB010000080.1:0-4543 GCA_039922395.1 Caldimonas sp. | reverse complement strand
AAGCCGATGCTGTCTTCCTCGGTCGACTTGGCCTGCGCGAAGCTGTGGCTGCCGTTGTCGATCTTCATGATCACGCCTTCGTACAGCTTCTTGATCGTGATGACCTTGGCGCCGAGCTCCTGCGCGCGCGTCTGCTCGCCCGACTGCTCGAGCAGGCTGAAGTCGTTGCCGCGCAGCTGGTTGCGGACCAGCACGTAGCGGAGGCCCGTGCCGAAGCGGTCGAGCAGCCGCTTCAGCAGGTCGACCGAGTCCTTGCCGCAGTCCATCACGTGCCAGTAGTGGACCTGGATGTTCATCTCGTCGGCGAGGTTCACGACACCGGAATCGTCCATCCACTTGACGAGCGGATCGAAGGTCTGCGCGGCGAGGTCGACGAGGATGCGCTTGTCCGGGTTCTCGACTGCCGTCTCGACGATCCGGTCGAGCGCCTCGTAGTGGTTGACGAGCGCCGGCGAGGCGTGCTCGGGATAGAAGCGCATCAGCGCGCCGTGCGAGCGGTCGGTGTCGAAGCCGACGAACGGGATCTCGCGGTCGATCAGGTACTGGGCCAGGATGCGCGAGACCAGCGACTTGCCGACGCCGCCCTTTTCACCGCCGACCAGGTGGATGTTCGTCATCGGTTCGGTGGCTCTCGGCTGATCAGTTGGATGCCGTCGTGGTGCCCGGCGTGACGACGTCGATCGTCTTCTCGACCACCTTGCCGGTCACCTTGACACCGGTCGAGACGACCGCGCCGGCGACGCCGATCACCGCACCGGCGGCGGCACCGGCCACCGTCACGACGGCGCAGCCGGGCAGCAGCACCGCGCCGAGCGCGAGGCAGAGGGCGAGTCGAACGGAAGGGTGCTTCATGGCGGCTCCGGTGTCCGTTCCATTATTCAATGCGGAGCGGCTCCTGCGCAGCGGCGTTGCGTGCGCAAAACAACATCAGCCGCGGCCGACGAACGGCATCGCGGTCGCCATGATCGTCATGAACAGCACGTTGGTCTCGAGCGGCAGCTCGGCCATCTGGACGACGGCGTTGGCGACGTGGGTCACGTCCATGCGCGGCTCCGGCATCATCCGGCCGTCGGCCTGCGGCACGCCGGTGGTCATGCGCATCGTCATCTCGCTGGCCGCATTGCCGATGTCGATCTGTCCGCAGGCGATGTTGTGGGCGCGGCCGTCGAGCGAGGTCGCCTTGGTCAGTCCGGTGATCGCGTGCTTGGTTGCCGTGTACGGCGAGCTCATGGGGCGCGGCGCATGGGCCGAGATCGAGCCGTTGTTGATGATGCGGCCGCCCTTCGGGTTCTGCTTCTTCATCAGACGGAACGCCTGCTGCGTGCACAGGAACACGCCGGTCAGGTTGATGTCGACGACGGCCTGCCACTGCGCGAACGTCAGCTCGTCGAGCGGGATTGTCGGCGCGCCGGTGCCGGCGTTGTTGAACAGCACATCGAGGCGGCCGTAGGTCTGCTCGGTCGTGTCGAACAGCGCCTTCACCGAGTCGGGCTTGGTCGCGTCGGTCGCGACGGCAAGGGCGTTCGGGCCGAGCGTGCCGGCATCCGTGACCGTCTGCTGCAGCGCCTCGAGACGCCGGCCGGCGAGAACGACCTTGTAGCCGGCCTTCAGCAGCGCCAGCGCGCTGGCGCGGCCGATGCCGCTGCCGGCGCCGGTGACCATGGCAACTTTCATGAAGATGTCTCCTGTGTGAGGTTATGGATTCGGATCAGGACGCTGCGCCGGCTCGGGCCCGACATCGTCCGGCTCGGCCGTGAAGCACGCGGCGAACGTGAAGTAGAGCGACGCGTAGAACACGGTCGAGAAGATCATCGACGCCGGCATCGCGATGAATGGCACCAGCTGGGCCCGGCCGATCAGCCCGAACAGCAGGTTCGCAACCAGCGCGAACAGCAGCAGGACCGCGAGCCAGGTCGCGCTGTAGACGATGAAAGCGCCCTTGTTGCGCCACACCGCGACGGTGCTGAAGAAGAGCGACTTGCCGGCGGTCTGGCCACTCCAGTGGACCAGCGCCGGCGCATGCCAGAACGGCACCGACAAGAGGCCGAGCAGGCAGAAGCGCATCAGCACGCCGGCTTCGAGGCGCGGATCGGCGAGCCGCGTCGCGACATCGTTGGGCGTCGTGGTGCGCGAGCCCTGCGCCTCCATCAGCGCGTCGAGCGCGCCGCCGTCGACCAGGTCGCTGAGCCACAGGATGACCCAGGTCGCGGCCGCATACATCAGGCCGAGCTTGACGATCGCCAGCAGGCGCGGCCGGCCGGCCCTGAGCGGCTCGATGAAGACGCGCGGCAACGGAAAGCGGGCGTCGAGCGCGCGCCGGGTCGCGATCATGAAGCCGAGCGAGCCGAGCGGCAGCAGCGCGAGCAGCAGCACCGGGCCGACCAGCGGAAGCCAGGCCAGCACGAAGACCGCGAACAGGAACACCGCGAACAGGCCGGCGAAGCCCATCGGCTGGCGCAGGAATACAGCAAAGCCCTGGCGCACCCAGAGGGCGCCCTGGCGGGCCGGAACGAGCTGCAGTTTCATGACGTTTGGAATCGCTCGGGCGTTGTCTTGTTTTATACGGCGCCGAAGCGCGCTTTGAGGCCCGTCGAACCAACGGCCTTCAAGCGGCCGCCGCGGATCCGGCTCTGCCGGTCCGCCGGCGGTGCCCCCTGGGGGGAGGCGCCGAAGGCGCTTCGGGGGGGTCTCATTCAGCCATTGTGGTGCCAGGGCGCGTCGCGGCGCTGGACCAGCACGCGCTCGAAGTGGGTCGGGTCGTGCGCGGTCAGCACCGCGGCGTCGCGCGGCAGGTGCAGGTCCCACAGACGCGAGGTCCAGAAGCGCAGCGCGGCGGCGCGCATCAGTGCCGGCATCAGGCGCAGCTCGGTGGTCTCGAGCGGACGCACCGCGTCGTAGGCGGTGACGAACGCGCTCGCGCGCTCGTCGATCAGACGACCCGATTCGAGGTCGATGCACCAGTCGTTCAGGCAGACCGCGATGTCGAACAGCAAGGTGTCGATGCCGGCGAAGTAGAAGTCGAACAGGCCGGTCAGCGTGTCGCCCTCGAACATCACGTTGTCGCGGAACAAATCGGCGTGGATCACGCCACGTGGCAGCGCCGCATGCGCGGCCGATGCCGCGACCTGCTGCTGGAACGCGAGCTCGTCGGTGATCAGCGCGGCGCGTTCGGCGTCGAGGAACGGCACGACGACCGGAATCGTCTCGGCCAGCCACGCCAGGCCGCGCAGGTTCGGCTGGCGGAGCCCGAAGTCGGCGCCGGCCCGGTGCATGCGCGCGAGGATGGTGCCGACGCTCGCCGCATGCGCGTTGTCGGGCGCGAGGTGGTGCTGCCCGGGCAGCCGGTTGACGACCGCGGCCGGCTTGCCCTTCAGCGTGTGCAGGATCGCGCCGCTCGCATCGGCCTGCGGGTCGGGTACCGGGATGTGGTGCCCGGCGAGGTGCTTCATCAGGTGCAGGTAGAACGGCAGCTCGGCGTCGGTCAGGCGCTCGAACAGCGTCAGCACCCAGGCGCCTTCGGTCGTGTCGGCGAAGTAGTTGGTGTTCTCGATGCCGCCGCGGCAGCTCTCGAGCGCGACCAGCTTGCCGATGCCGAGGCGGTCGATCAGCGCGGACGCTTCATCGAACGAGACCTGCGTGTAGACCGCCATCGGTGGCCGCGTCCGGTCGCCGCGGCGATCAGAAGTTCAGCACGCGCCAGACCCGCTTGCCGGCGGCGCCGCGCGAGGTGTTCGCGCCCTCGCCGAGGTCGCGCGAGCCGTCGCCGGTGATGATCTCGTAGGCCGGCGCGCGCGTGCCCTTCGTCGTGACGACGATGCGCTGCGGGACGCCGCGCACGCGCAGTTCGTCGATGCGGGCGCCGTCGTCCTCGACGACGATGTGGCGGACCTCGGGCTCGCCGGCCTGACGCGGCTCGGTCGTCGTCGTCACGACCGTCCGTCCGGGCACCGCGGCCGGAATCGGCGGCGGTGCCGTCGCGACGGTCTGGGCGCCGGCATGCAGGGATGCGCAGAGCAGCGCGGGCGCCAGCAGGAATCTCATCGGACTCATTTTAGGCCGCCGCTGCGCCGGGCGTCGGCGCGCTCCGCCATGGCGTCGCTGCGGTCGAGGCCGGCGAGGCCTTCCCGCACAATTCCTGCATGAGCGACAAGACCCTGCTGCTGGTGGACGGCTCCAGCTACCTGTACCGGGCGTTCCATGCGCTGCCCGACCTGCGTTCGCCGAGCGGCTTTCCGACCGGCGCGATTCGCGGCGTCGTCTCGATGATGAAGCTGCTGCGCGAGCAGTACCCGTCGGCGCACGGCGCCTGCGTCTTCGACGACAAGGGCAAGACCTTCCGCGACGACTGGTATCCCGAGTACAAGGCCACCCGCACCGCGATGCCGAGCGACCTCGCGCTGCAGATCGAGCCGATCGTCGAGGCCGTCAAGCTGCTCGGCTGGCCGGTGCTCACGGTGCCCGGCATCGAGGCCGACGACGCGATCGGCACGATCTCGTGCATGGCCGCGAAGGGCGGTTTCAAGGTCGTGATCTCGACCGGCGA
>JBDSAB010000079.1:0-7401 GCA_039922395.1 Caldimonas sp. | reverse complement strand
CGACGTTTCCGCATCCGTACGAGCTCGTGATCTCCGACAACGCCAGCACCGACGACACGCCGGCGGTGGTGGCGCGCTTTCTCGATCGGCTGCCGATCCGCTCGATCCGGCACCCGGAGACGATCGGCTGCTACCCGAACGTGGTGTTCGCGATGACGCAAGCCCGCGGCCGCTACATGATGTACCTGGCCGACGACGATTGCATCCTCGGCGATTCGCTGGCCGAGGCGGTGGCGACGATGGAGGCCGACCCGGACGTCGTCATCACCTACGCACCGTGGATGCTCTACGACCTGGTCGCGCAGCAGCCGCAAGGCCAGTTCTACGAGGTGCCGCGCGACCTGCGCGTCGAGCGCGGCCAGCACGCCGAGCTGCTCGGCCACGTTCTCTCGCATCACATCTTCCCGGAGATCTACATTGCGCGCACCGAGGTGATGAAGCGCCTGATGCCGCGCGTCAACGACATTGCGTTCTACGCCTTCAGTCAGGCCGCCGACTACCTGAACCAGGGCGCGGTGCTGATCCGCCAGCGCCCCTTCTACGTCGCGATCACCAACTACTTTGCCGACGAGACGCGCTCGCAGGTCGGCAACGGCGAGGTCGAGATCGCCTGGGACCGCTACCGCGGCGGCCTCGAATACATGATGGCGCGCGCCGGCAAGCGCATCGGCGTCGAGGAGCGTGCCGGCCTGCACCTGCGCATCCAGCACCTGATCGCGGTGCGCATGTCGGTCGCGATCCGCTTTCGCCATGCGCAGGGCAAGGACCCGCTCGACGTGCACACGCTCGCGATGCGGCTGAAGGGGATGGGCTACGAGCACCTGCTGCCGGTGCCGATGGACGTGCTGGCCTCGAAGGCAACTTTGCACTTCCTGCTGAAGGATCCTGCGCTGAACCGCGGCATGGAGCGTCTGGTTTGCGTCGGACCGTTCGACGTTCATGCGCGGAAATACCTGACGCAGCATGCCGAGCGGCCGGTCGACTTCCTGCAGACGCTGCCGACGGCGAGGCTGAAGGACGCCCTGCTCTTCGTCAGCGATCGACTCGAAGGCAGCGAGCCGAGCGTCGAGGAGCAACAGGCCTGCAACCTGCACGTCGTGCGCGAGCGCGACTTGTGCGAACGCTTCGACCTGGCAGCAGCCTGAGCGCTGCATCGAGCCCCATCGGAACGCCCGATGATCGAGATCGACCCGAGCGCCGTCGTCTCGCGGCTCTGCGACATCGAAGACTCGGTGCGTGGCACCCGCATCGTCGTCGGCGCCCATTCGGTGCTCGACAGCTTCGTCAAGATCAAGCCGGCTGGTGGCCGCGGCGACCTCGAGATCGGCCACCACTCGGTGATCAACTCGGGCTGCGTCTTCTACACCGGCCACGGCATCCGGATCGGCAACCATGTCGCGATCGCGGCCAACACCACGCTGGCACCGGTCAACCACGCCTTCGCAGACCGCTCGCGCCTGATCAGCGAGCAGGGCTTCCTGCCGAGCCGCGGCGGCATCGTGATCGAGGATGACGTCTGGATCGGCGCCAACTGCGTGCTGCTCGACGGCGCCCTGCTGCGTCGCGGTTGCGTGATCGGCGCCGGTTCGCTGGTGCGCGGCGAGGTCGAGGCGTACTCGGTCAACGCCGGCAATCCGTTGGTGCGGCGAGGCGAGCGCAGCTGATGCACGCGACCGTCGTCGGCGCCGCCGGCTTCATCGGCAGCCGCCTGCTGAGCCACCTGCGCGGTCTCGGCTGGGACTGCAGCGCGCCGGCACGCGACGATCGAAGCTTCGTCGACGGCCATCTCGGCACCGTCTTCTACTGTGCCGGACTGACTGCGGACTTCGCCGACCGGCCGCACGACACCGTGCGCGCGCACGCCGGTCTTCTGAACGAGATCCTCGCCCGGGCCGAGTTCGATTCGCTGGTCTACCTGTCGTCGACGCGCCTTTACGACGGCCAGGCCGAGAGGGGCCGCGCTGTCGACGAGGACGCGCCGCTTGCGCTCGATCCGGCACGGCCCCGTCACTTCTACGATCTCTCGAAGGCGCTCGGCGAGTCGCTGTGCCGGCAGGCCAGCGGCGAACGCGCGCGCGTCGCCCGTCTGAGCTGCGTCCACGCCGGTGCCGGCGCCGACAGCGGCTTTCTCGGCGCGCTGTTGAGCACGCTCGGCGAGCCCACCGCGACACCTGTCCTCGAGGTCGACTCGACGCCCCACGCAGCGCGCGACTACGTGCATGTGGACGACGTCGTCACGGCGCTGGTCGCCATCGCGACGCGGGGCACGCAGGCGCTCTACAACGTCGCTGGCGGTGTCAACGTCAGCAACGCACAGCTTTTCACGCGCCTCGGCGAGTTGTCGGGATGCGAGGTGCGGGCGCTGCGCACCGACCGTCCGACGCCGCCACCCGCCATCTCGATCGAGCGGATGCGGGCCGAATTCGGCTGGCGGCCGACAGCCCTGATGGACCGCCTGCCGGCACTCGTTCAGGGGGCCCGATCGTGCCGACCCTGAGCCTCGGCAGCCCGGCGACGCTGCTCGACTACGTGTGCCGGCAGCTCGACAACCTTTTCCCCGACGGCCAGCTCGAAGCCGGCCGACCGGCGCTGCAGAGCGCCCTGCCGACCGCGTTGCATCGGCTCGGCGAGTGCATCGATGCCGTGCGCTGGTGGCCGCACGGCGCGTTCGATCACCTGCACTCGTCCCAGTACACGACCTTCCTGTATTTCCTTGCCAACACCATGTGGCGAGCCGGAAGCGAGCGGGCGGTCTGCAACAAGCTGTTCGGGCTGAACAAGGCGCTGAACGGCATCGACCTGTTCTACGAGATCGAGCTGCCCGAGGTGTTCTTCATCGGCCACTCGGTCGGCATCGTGCTGGCGAAAGCACGCTATGGCAATCGCCTGGTGCTCTACCAGAACAGCACCGTTGGCAAGAACCATGGCGCCGCTCCGTCGCTCGGCGAAGGCGTCGTGCTCTATCCGAACAGCGCGATCATCGGCCGCTGCGAGATCGGCGATGGGTCGGTCATCGCCCAGGGGGTCAGCGTGATCAACCACCACACACCCGGCGGCGGTGTGGTGTTCCAGGGAAACGCCGGCGAACTGGTGTTCAAGCCGTCGACCCGCAACGTGCTGGCCGACATCTTTCGCTGAGCCGACCCGCCGCAGCCGACAGCAAGCTCGCCCGCCGCCGCGAATCCCAGTCCTACCAGACGCGGAGTTCGGGCACCGCCGTGACGAAGCACGCACCCCAGTCGCGCACGTACGCCAGCTGACTCGCGATCTCGTCGCGCAGATTCCAGGGCAGCAACAACACAAAGTCGGGGCGCGCCACGCGCAGCGCCGCCTCGTCGCGCACCGGAATGCGTGAACCGGGCAGATAGCGGCCCTGCTTGTGCGGCGACGCGTCGACCACGAAAGGCAGCAGATCGGGCCGCACGCCGGCGTAGTTGAGCAGCGTGTTGCCCTTCGCCGCCGCACCGTAGCCGACCACCGATCGACCGGCCCGCTTCTGCTCGATGAGAAAGGTGACCAGCGCATCCTTGATGCGGTCGGCGCGCGCCTGGAGGCCCCGGTAGAAGTCGGCCCGGCCCATGCCGGCGACTTCCTCGTTCCTGAGCATCTCGGGCACGCGCTCGGTCGGAGAACGCGGGTTCTCGCGGTGCTGAGCCCAGACGCGCAGCGAGCCACCGTGCGTCGGCAACGTCTCGACGTCCCACACGGTCAGGCCTTGGGCCGCGAAGATGCGGATCACGGTCGCGAGCGAGAGGTACGAGAAGTGCTCGTGATAGACCGTGTCGAACTGGCCCTGCCGGACGAGCTGAAGCAGGTGCGGAAACTCGACGGTGACGCTGCCGCCCGGCGCGAGCACCTCGCGGAAGCCGGCGACGAAATCGTTGATGTCGGGCACGTGGGCCAGCACGTTGTTGCCGAGCACCAGGTCGGCCCGGCCGCGCTCGGCCGCGTGGCGTCGGCCGAACGCTGCGCCGAAGAATTCGCCGATCGTCTCGATGCCCTTCGCGCGCGCGGCCGCGGCGGTGCAGGCCGTCGGTTCGACGCCGATGCAGGGAATGCCGCGCGCCTTCACGTGCTGCAGCAGGTAGCCGTCGTTCGAGGCGACCTCCATCACCATCGATTGCGGGCCGAGCGCGAGACGTTCGACGACCTCGTCGACATAGCGGCGCGCGTGGTCGACCCACGACGACGAGTACGACGAGAAGTACACGTAGTCGTCCGAGAACAGCGCCTCGTGGCGCTGCAGCTCGTCAATCTGGACCAGCCGGCAAGCCGGGCAGGTCAGCACCTTCAACGGAAAGTGGCGCTCGGCCGCGCCGAGATCCTGTTCGCGCAGGAAGGCGTTCGAGGGCGGCGCAGCGCCGAGATCGAGGAAGACGTCCGTCGACGGATCGAGTGGGGTCGTGCAATGCCGGCACTTCATGCGTGCATCCCTTCGAAAGCCGCGTCGAGCGATCGAAAGCCGAGGTCGCGCGCCGACAGGCCGGTCGCAGGCAGCGGCCAGCGGATCGCCAGGTGAGGGTCGTCGTAGCGCAACCCGTCCTCGCAGTCGGGCGTGTACGGCGCGGTGTGCTGGTAGAGCAGCTCGGAGCCGTCTTCCAGCGCCTGGAACCCGTGCGCGCAACCGGCCGGGATGAAGACTTGACGCTGGTTGTCGCCCGCGAGCTCGACCGCATGCCAGCGTCCAAACGTCGGCGAGCCGTCGCGCAGGTCGACAGCGACGTCGAAGACGCGGCCGCGCAGGCAACGGATCAGCTTGGCCTCGAGCGCAGGAGCACGCTGGAAGTGCAGGCCGCGCACCGTGCCACGCGCCGCCGTGACCGTGAGGTTCGATTGCACGAAGCGCAGATCCGGAGAAACGCTCGCCATGCCTTCAACGCAATGCAGGCGGGTCAGGCTGCCGCGCGCATCGCCGCGCGGCAGCGTCTCGATCTCCCAGAGACCGGCGATCGGCGTCGCGTGAAACTTCATGCGGCCTGCGCGCCGCGGGCCGGCATCGCCCAGACAAGGCCGTCCGCGCGCGCATCTGCGACGTAGCGGTCGATGTCGGCGCAGCTGCCGATCTCGCCGACCTCGTGATGGCGCCGATACCAGCGCGCGGTGCGCTCGAGGGTGGTGTCGGCGTTCCAGACCGGTCGCCAGCCGAGCCGGCAGTGGGCCTTGCGGCAGTCGAGCTGCAGCAAGGCAGCCTCGTGCCATCGGGTCGCCGTCTCGGTCGACCAGCGCACGGCGGGCCAGTGGCGCGCGAAGCCGGCGACGACGTCGCCGACGCTCAGATGCCCGGCCGGGTCGGGGCCGAAGTTCCAGGCTTCCGCAGGGGTGTGGGGGTCGCCGAGCAGACGCTGGCCGAGCAGAAGATAGCCCGCAAGCGGCTCCAGCACGTGCTGCCACGGCCGCGTCGCCTGCGGATAGCGGATCGGCGTCGACGCGCCGCGCATGGCCGCCCGGACCAGGTCGGGGATCAGCCGGTCCTCGCTCCAGTCGCCGCCGCCAATCACGTTGCCGGCGCGCGCGGTGGCGAGCCCGACCGGATGGCCGCGGCCGTCGTCCTGGCGCAGGAAGCTGCTGCGATAGCTCGCCGAGACGATCTCGGCGCAGGCCTTCGACGCGCTGTACGGATCGTGGCCGCCGAGCGCGTCGCCTTCGCGGTAGCCGCTGTTCGTGGGCCGTTCGAGATAGCACTTGTCGGTGGTCGCGTTGACGACGACCCGGACCGAGGTTGTCGATCGCACCGCCTCGAGCAGATTGACGAGTCCGCCGACGTTCACGTCGAAGGTCGCCGCCGGCTCGCGGTAGCTGCGCCGGACCAGCGGCTGTGCGGCCAGATGGAACACCATCTCGGGCCGGAAGCGGGCGAGCGCAGCGCGCACCGCGCGGGCGTCGCGCAGATCGATCAACGCTTCGTCGAACGTCAAACCGAGGAGGCGGCTGTGGTTGCGCTCGCCGTCCGCGGGCAGTGCAAGGCCACACACGTCGGCGCCGAGTCGGCGCAGCCAGAGCGCGAGCCACGAGCC
Source organism: Caldimonas sp. (assembly GCA_039922395.1). Lineage (GTDB taxonomy): Bacteria > Pseudomonadota > Gammaproteobacteria > Burkholderiales > Burkholderiaceae_C > Schlegelella_A. The sequence goes on along the minus strand of JBDSAB010000079.1, from coordinate 1,387 downwards.
CTTGAAGCCGGTGTGGCCAGTCACCAGCACGCGGCGGCCGGCATAGGCGCCGCCGAACAACATGCGTTCGTCACCGCCCGCACTGCCCACGGTGTTGGCGCTGTCACGCAGCGATGGCCCGAAGCTCAGATCCATCGACTAGGCCCAGACCTTCCACGGCGCTTGGCCGGACTGCCAGAGATCCTCGAGCCGCATCTTGTCGCGCAGTGTGTCCATCGGCTGCCAGAAGCCGTTGTGGGTGAACGCCGACAGCTGACGGTCGCGCGCCAGGCGCTCGAGCGGCTCGCGCTCCCACACCGTCGCGTCGCCGTCGAGATGCTTCAGCACCTCGGGCTCGAGCACGAAGAAACCGCCGTTGATCCAGCTGCCGTCGCCCTGCGGCTTTTCCTCGAACCGGGTGATGCACTTGTCGACGATGTCGAGCGCACCGAACCGTCCGGCCGGCTGCACCGCCGTCAACGTGGCAAGACGCTGCTGCTGCCGGTGAAAGCGAATCGAGGCGCCGATGTCGACGTTCGACAGGCCGTCGCCGTAGGTGAAGCAGAAGGTGTCGTCATCGACGTACTCGGCGACGCGCCGCAGCCGGCCGCCGGTCTGCGTCTGCTCGCCGGTGTCGACGAGCGTCACGCGCCATGGCTCGCAATGGCGATGGCAGACCTCCATGCGGTTCTCTGCCAGGTCGAACGTGACGTCCGACATGTGCAGGAAGTAGTTGGCGAAGTACTCCTTGATCAGGTAGCCGCGGTAGCCGAGGCAGATCACGAAGTCGTTGATGCCGTGGTGCGAATAGCTCTTCAGGATGTGCCAGAGCACCGGCCTGCCGCCGATCTCGACCATCGGCTTCGGCCGCACCGACGTTTCCTCGGCGAGCCGGGTGCCGAGGCCGCCGGCCAGGATGACTGCTTTCATGGGATCTCGACGAAGGGGGCGGTCTCGGCCGCCAGGTGGTCGGGTGCAAGGCCGCGCACACCGCGGTCCCACATGCGCAGGTAGAGATGCTCGACCTCGCGAGCCTGTTGCGCACCGTCGAACAGCGGGCTCGCCGTGCGCTGCGCCAGCAGATGCGTGTGCAGCCGCGCACGCCGCGCCGGATCGGCGGCGAGCCCGGCCACCGCGGCGGCATAGGTATCGACATCGGCGCACGCCAGTTCCGCGAGCTCGACCGAGTGCAGCAGGCTGCCGGCGACGCGCTGCGCGAAGGTGGCGCCGACGATCGTGACGACTGGCACGCCGCACCACAGGGCCTCGCCAGCGGTGGTATGGGCGTTGCATGGCCAGGCATCGAGGTACACGTCGGCGCACGCGAGGCGGCTCAGGTGGCCTTCCGGCGGCAGCAGCGGCGCGAAGACGAGGCGCTCGGCGCCGATGCCGCGCTCGAGCGCAGCCG